>JBNMJP010000104.1:0-6732 GCA_050873905.1 Jutongia sp.
GGCACATACTCACAGACTTAAAACCATATACACCAGAAGGCTTTCTTGAATCTCGTCCTGTGAAGGAAGAAAAGATTCTTTCTACTTCACAAGCACTTAATCTTTTAAGACAGCGTGGTTATGTCATCAAAGACGAACCGTTACCAGCTTCCTGATTAGGTGTTGCGTTTATATTTAGTTTTTTAAACCAGCTTTTTAGGTGGTTTATTTGTTATGCCCTTTATTTCTTGGGTGACCTCTACTTATTTGTTTCAAACTTTTGTCCTCCTCATATAAATGATATACGGTATTCTATACTACGTCTGTCCATTCTTGTCTTAATTTTTTTCAAAAAAACACAGCAGAACGGATGCTTTCCATCCATTCTGCTGCATGACTTTTCTTTATTCCCTTGTCTTTTAAACACCTCTTAATTCACAATTCTCTCTCTATTTTCCCTCTGTTTTCACCTTCACCTCACAAGTATACACATATTTTCCTGACGATGCCGTCACAAGGAATGTCCCTTCCCTGCCGCTTCCGTTTGTCTTTATCTCACAAAATTGATTTTTTGAACCATAGGAATTGATATTGGCATATTCTGTTGTTTCTATAGACCATCTTACAATTTCTGACGTGTTGATCAGCTCCAGAGTCAGGCTGTCATTACCGGTCAGTACCACAGATGTTTTACTTAGATAGCTTTTCTTCCGAACCGGTTTAACCGTTACGATGCAGGAATATTTTTTCTTTTTACCCGTCACGGTAACGATGGTTTTTCCTTTCTTTTTTCCGATAACATATCCCTTTTGGTTCACTGTGGCAGTTTTCCGCTTGGAGGATTTCCACCGCAGTTTTCCTTTCAGCTTTGTATATTTCAACTGCACCTGCTGCCCTGTGGTAATTGTTATTTTCTTTCTGTTTTTATAAATCTTTTTCTTTGTATTCTTGACATTTCCGGATGATCTCGCTGTACTTTCTACCGGTTTTGTTGTTGATTTCGCCGTCATAGGAATATCTAAAGCTTTTGCAAGATCTTCCCCGGACGCTGCCGAAGACTTTGACGCCCCTGTCACAGAAGACGGAACAGGAGGTGACTCCGACCCCGGATACGGTTTTGATGACGTTTCCGGAAGTACATCCGGGGTGCCAGATGGCTTTGCCGATGTTTCTGAAAGTACATCCGGGGTGCCGGATGGCTTTGCCGGTGTTTCTGGCAGTACATCCGGGGTGCCGGATGGCTTTGCCGATGTCACAGGAACTGCTGACATGGATGCCCCCGGAACCGGAGAAGCAGAAGCACTTTCTTCTCTTGGCAGCTCCACGATCTTTTCTCCTGCCGCCGTTGTAATCTTATAATTTCCTGTCGTTGGAGTGGATCCCTCCGTGATTCCTTCCAGTGTAAATGTTACAGAAAGCGATTTTACGAAAGCAAACTTCGTCTGGTCAAACTCCTCATATGTCCAGAAATCCGCTCCATCCTTTTTCTGCAAGCCATAATAATTGCAGATCTCCAATCGGAGAGTTCCCTGTCGTTCAATACATCCAAAATACATTTTGGACATATCCGCCGGGATCACATGACCATCACATTTAATCACAACATCTTTAATGCGGATATTCGATACATTTAGGTTCTGTGCATCCGCAAGTCCGATCATATCCACGCAGAACACATTAATTCCACTCACATCCACAATACCACTTTCCGTGAGAGAAACCGTATATGTTCCATCTCCGGTGATCACCGTATTTTGTCCCGACTCCTCCGGTTCCATCCGTACTACCGACCAGTCATCACTGGCAAACATCAAAAACGCAGTATATTTATCCGCCTCCGAAGCCGGAGAGACTTTATTTGTTCTTTCGGAGGCAATAGCAATTGGGGATCCGACCAGGATCAGATTATATGAAAATACAATCCCCGAAACAATCGCTGCCGCAAAACATATCAAAATGAATATTTTTCGTTGTGTTTCCTTCATATGTCTCCTCATGTCTATATGTTATTTATCCTATTTAAGCCGTATGGTCACCGGTTTTGTATATGCACTATATCGGATCTGTCCGCCCCTTTTCCGATAGATCCGAAATTTACAGATAACGGATTTCATTCTCTTGTCATAAGCAATATTCAATTCTCTGTGTCCTTTGCAAAATTTAGAATTCTGCAATGCCAGTTTTCGATACTGCCCTCTCGATCTGCGATAACATTCTATATAACAATTTTGCTCCTTCTGAAGGGATATCTTCAAATAGCCGCCGCCCCGAAATACCTTTCTGACAATTTTTATCTTTGGTGCCTTATAGACATACAATGACATATTTACTTTCGGACTGATACTCCTGGTAATTCCCGCATCCAATGCATAGCAGCGATACCAGCAATTAGTCTGTCGATTGTTTTTGTCCAGATATTTTCCTCTTTTCATTGATACGGCAGCAATCCTGATTCCTTCATTGGAGCCTTTTTTGCCACGAACAATTTCAACAGAATCCCCGCTTGCATTTTTATTCCATGTAATGCGGACACGTTTCACACCGGTCTGTCGAACAGACACCTTTAATGCAGTATCATCTGACGTTTTGGTTGTATCCGGGAAATCCGTAAACGTTGGCGTATCTGTCGCCACATAGGACGAAGGAGCTGATGTTTTTGTCGCAGACAGTGTCTGTACCGGCTTCGGTGTTAATGACACCTGCGGCTTGCATGTTGGCGTCGATGTCATCAAAGTTCCCGGCGTATAAACCGTCCCCCACGACGCAGTCACCTTCGGCGTTGATGCAGGCATCTCCCCCAGCGTCGACGTAGGCACCGGTGATGTCGAAACCTCCGGTATTGAAGTAATAACAGATGTTTCCGTTGGTTTTGGTGTTTTAGTTGGTTTTGGATATGATGTCACAGCCGCCGGCTTTGTTGTTAATGCATTTGCTTCTATGTATCTTGCATTCCTGAAGATTGCATTTCTTGTCCATGGCGTATACGTCGGTTTTGCCGTCGAATCCGGATTTTCCGGAACTTCCTTGATAAAATCATAATTCCATTCTTTGCCGCATGTTGTACAATATTTTCTTTTATAACATCCGTCTTTTTCATCGTCCAGGGTAGAGATTTCATACTCATGCCGACAGGAATCTGCGAGAAAGGTATGATCCTCATCCGTACGGTATACACCTTCTCCAAATATATTTTTATAGATCGAATGAATATTCCGGTCATTGACATAGAAATAATCCTTTCCATAACGTCCTGCCGCCTTTAAACATTCTTCATCAATCCGCAGCTTCAGAAGCATGTCTCCCACAGAGGTATTGCCCAGATAAAGAATCAGATTTCCCTGATGCAGCGAATATGCTTTCATCCAGGCTCCCTTGAAGGTTCCATTATTGATAAGTGTCATGCTGTCCATATCCAGATCATAGCACTCTTCCCCCTCCAGCCACGGACTCTGCCATCCATAATTAATACTCACTGTCGATCTATCATATTGTAATTCCGGCTCTTTCTGAAGTCCGTCCGTGACATATCTTTTTTCAATCGGTCCCATAACAACTGTGGATGTCAGCATCGCTTTTTTCATAATATTGTCAAAGTATTCCTCTTCCTCCGGCATTGTACTTTCCGGGCATTGATAAACCTGACGATCAGAGGCATTCGATAATTCAAATGCCCGGATCGTGTCATCTCCTCCGGTATAGTAGATCGTGCCATTGTCCATATACCCGGACACATATTTTCCGCAATTCCCAACCACACCCTCCAGCGTAAGATTCTTACCGTCGCAGGAATATTTCAATATATGACCGATACCATCATTCGCATACCAGTATCCTGTGTTGTACATCAAGCCCTGATTAACTGCATTCTTTTCATCCTCCTGACACCAGTCATAATTATCATACCAGGTATCATAGGCTTCCCACATGACATTAGTCATTCCGGTACCATATCTGTTATCCAGATCCTTTCCCCATGCCTTCGTATAACTCATCATAAAATAATCATACGATATACAGCCACAACCATTCTGACTACCCTGAAACGGATCCATATAATACCATAATCCATTAATCTTAACGATATTTTTATAATTTCTATAATCCACTCCACAATTTTTATTTTCCACAATCCTATCAGCTTCTTCCACCGTGACATAATTTTGCAATCCAAGCTGATCTGCCAGCACTTTAAATGCATAACACATCGCAGCCTTAGATCCCCTTCTGCCAGCTAATGCCGTATAAGCGTCCATTTCTATGCTTTCCAGATTTTCTCCTAACTTTTTTTCTGCCTCCTCCCGATCCTTAAACTCCGTTTGATGTTCTGACACCGGAGCAATATTCGATGTAATGTACGTGTAGACATATAATGCTTTCTCCATCTCTGTCCAGCTAGAAGGAACACTTTCCATAAAATTCTGAAGAATGATCTCTAAATCAGACTGCATACCTTTTCCTATATTAGGTGGGTATTTATATTTAAAAAATAATTTGCCACTATACACATCAATTCCAATATAGCTGATCTGAAACAGTTCCGGATGATCATTCATAACATAGGCACATAAACACCCTAACTGATATTGCGTATATTTCTGAAGATATTGGTTCTCAATATTGGTCACTTCCACCCTGTCCTGAATACACTGTGTCACATAGTCCATAAACACCTGACTCTGCTGTTTTGACGCTTCTGATGTACCATACAGATACGCTGCTTTCTGTGATCTGCTCATTTCTTCCACTGAACTTGCACTTACCCATTTGATCCCGCCTGCCTGCGTACGGTTTGACTGAATCATAGTCAAAATACATATTGTGAGTATTGCTGCCGTCCCCGCCATAGCAGCCAGACCTTTCATATATTTTTTCATTTGCTTTCATGCCCTCCCGTGTTTGATTCTTTATCTCATTATAAAACAAAAAAAAGCATCTATCAAAAGATAAATGCCTTCCGGACAAAAAAATAATAGCGAGAGGGAGATTCGAACTCCCGACACCACGGGTATGAACCGTGTGCTCTAGCCAACTGAGCTATCTCGCCATATATAACCGATGAAAGATTCATCGAATGGGACCTACAGGGCTCGAACCTGTGACCCTCTGCTTGTAAGGCAGATGCTCTCCCAGCTGAGCTAAGATCCCATTTGTCTGCGCCGTTCGTTTCACGCGACTTGTATAATATACCAGACTCTTTCATATATGTCAATACCTAATTTTAATTTTTTTCCGGTATTTTTTCGTCTACTTTACTATGGAACATTCTCATAAAATCTGCTATGATATCTAATACAGTCTATGAACTGCTTTTCGCATACGCGGGAACTTCTGCCACCGGCAGATTTTCCATCCACTATAGAGATAGAATTTAAAATACAGGGGGATATCATTATGAACAATCGCGCCGTCAATATCAGCAGTCTCGTGATACTGCTTAGTCTTGTAAGCTTCATTGCAGAAGCATGCCTTTATTATCTGATCAATTATCACTGGGTCAGCATTTTATTTGCAGTGGTCTTTTCCGTGGGACTTTCCCATTTCTGTCTGGAGTCATCGTTAAACTACGGATACAGCTTTCTTCATGCAGCATTTATGGTAACGATCACCTTTATCTTTTCTACCATTATTTATCTGATCCAGCCAAATCAGTGGATCCATTACGATTTTTCTATGGTCGCGCTTGTTCTGGTCAACTGGATCACTCCATTTATTTATTGTAATATCCGGGATATGCTAGACCGCGGACCTCGTTTCGATGGTTTTCACATATTTTTCCAGAGAATGAGTGTTCTTTTTATTGTATTTTTCCTGTTTGTTGTGATCAAGCAGTATTTTCTGACACCGATCACACCGCCTTATCAGGAGCTTCCGTTTGGTGCCCACAATTTCGTTCCGATGATGACAACGGCATCTTACATCGAGTTTGCACTTAACAGCCACACTTCACTGACACCTCTGTTCTGCTATATTGCAGAGATGATCGCACTTGGTGTTCCGATCGGCTTTTTCGTACGGATCTACGGTGCAAAGCTTCCGTTTCTCCTGAGACTTGTGATCTATGCAGGCATTCCGGTCATTCTGGAGCTTTTGCAGGAAATCACAGGCCGGGGCTGGGGTGACATCGACGACGTCACCATGAGCCTGCTGGGCGTACTCATCGGCGTGATCCTGTTCTATCTACTGAACGGTCTGTCCCAGTCTGTCTCCAACCGCGAGTACATGATGAGCCGCAGCCAGACATCCAACTACTTTTCATAAAAATGGTCACAGATCGCCCGCCCATAAAAAATGCCGGTCCGGCGTACAAGCTCGCTTGTATCAGCCGACCGGTATTTTTTATGGGCAGGTGATTAGCCTGACTTTCCTGTAATGACTAAGCGGTAAGCCACTGTAAGTGGCGCTTTTTGCGCATAGCGCAAAAACGCTTAGGAATTGAAGGAAAGGCGGGCGATCTGCGACCTCTATCTCCTATGGGCAGGTGATTAGCCTGACTTTCCTGTAATGACTAAGCCCCCCTCACCGCCTTTACAAATGCCTCTATCTTCTGCGGATCCTTTCCCTGTCCCAACTCTCTTTCCACCCCGGAACTTACATCCACCCCGTAGGGGTGCACTGCCGTAATAGCATTTCCTACATTAGCAGGATTTAACCCCCCTGCCAGCAGATACGGCTTCCCGTCCTCCGGCAGATTCGGTATACTGCTCCATTCAAAGGTTTCACCACTTCCCGGCTTCACCGCATCAAACACATAAC
>JBNMJP010000105.1:0-6718 GCA_050873905.1 Jutongia sp.
GAAAAGGTCAATCAGATCCGGATATATTCCGGAGAGAAGTATGAGACGGTGGATGTGGCAGAGGCAGGCTGTGTCTGTGCACTGACAGGACTGGCAGAAACATATCCCGGTCAGGGACTTGGCATGGAGAAGGATTCTCCAGATCCTGTTCTGGAGTCGGTATTGACGTATCAGATGATCCTTCCGGAGGAGGTTCATCCGGCGGCGTTTCTGCCGAAACTGCGGATACTGGAGGAAGAGGATCCCATGCTGCATGTTCTGTGGTCTGAGGAGCTGCAGGAGATTCAGGTGCAGGTAATGGGACAGGTGCAGCTTGAGATCCTGCAGAGTCAGATTAAGGAACGTTTCGATGTGTTGGTGGTTTTTGGAGCCGGCAAGATCGTTTATAAAGAAACCATTGCAGATCGTGTAGAGGGCATCGGACATTTTGAACCGCTTCGTCATTATGCAGAGGTTCATTTAATCCTGGAGCCGGGAGAACCTGGAAGCGGGATGCAGTTTCTTCTGGGGTGCAGTGAGGAGATGCTGGATAAAAACTGGCAGCGTCTGATCCTGACGCATCTGGAGGAAAGAACACATAGAGGTGTTCTGACCGGATCGCCACTGACCGATGTGAAGATTACGGTAGCAGGTGGCAGGGCTCATCTCAAGCATACGGAGGGGGGAGACTTTCGCCAGGCAACTTACCGTGCGGTGCGTCAGGGGCTGATGCAGGCTCAGTCTGTTCTATTGGAGCCATATTATGATTTTGTATTGGAACTGCCATCGGAGCATGTGGGGCGGGCTATGACAGACATGAGTCAGAGGGAGGCGGAAACAGAGGCTCCGGAGATTAATGGAAGCCATGCACTGCTGAAAGGAAGAGGACCGGTATCTACTCTTTGGGATTATGCGAAAGAGGTAGCATCCTATACCAGGGGAGAGGGAAGTTTTTCCTGTGTTACCGGCGGATATGGTCCTTGTCATAACGCGCAGGAAATTGTGGATGAGATTGGTTATGTGCCGGAGGAGGATATGGCAAATCCAACGGGATCGGTTTTTTGCAGTCATGGATCCGGGTTTTATGTGGAATGGGATAAGGTGCCCGAATATATGCATGTGGAGAGTGTGCTGAATGCGGCGGAAGGAGCTTCGGATGAGGAATCTGTCTGGCGGGAGTATCAAATGCATCGCAGCCGGGAACAGGAAGACTCTGAGCAGTGGATCGGTGTGGATGAGGTGGACCAGATATTGGACTGAACCTTTTATGCGAACCGAAAAGAAGGATTTACACCACATAAGGGAATCGCACATCGGAAAAGACGTGAGACAAAACAGGCACAGGTCCGGGAATACGGACAGGGGAGTGCAAAATCGGCACTCAAAAGAGAAAAATATCTTCTGGTAGATGGTTATAATGTAATCTTCGCCTGGGAAGAATTAAATGAGCTTGCAAAGGTAAATATTGATGGGGCGAGAGGAAGACTTCTGGACATTTTATGTGATTATCAGGGGATACGCAAGTGTAATCTGATCGTGGTTTTTGATGCTTACCGCGTGAAGGGACATCCAACGGAGATATCCGATTATCATAATATTCATGTGGTTTATACAAAAGAAGCGGAAACCGCAGATCAGTTTATTGAAAAATTTGCCCATGAGAATGGCAGAAAATACGATGTGACTGTGGCAACCTCAGATGGTCTGGAGCAGATCATTATCCGGGGACAGGGATGTGGCCTGATCTCGGCCCGGGAGTTTGAGAAGGAAGTGGCTGCTGTAAAAAAAGGCGTTGTTTCCAGACTGCAGGAACAGAAACAGAGTGGACATACATTGATGGATAGCCTGTCGGAGGACTCCAGAAAAGAACTGGAGGAGTTAAAGAAACAGTGATTTCATAATGCTGAGAACAGAGATGAGAGCTGGAAATTGGATGTTTGTGTATAGAATGCCGGAAGGAGGATGGATATGGAACAGGATAAATTATTACAGGTACAGCAGGAAGTGAATCAGGTCATTCAGGGAAAAGAGGATGTGGTACAGAAAGTTTTTGCAGCAATGATCGCCGGAGGTCATATTCTGATGGAGGATATCCCCGGAGTCGGAAAAACAACGCTGGCTACAACTTTTGCTAAAACTCTGGAACTTGCATATCACAGGGTGCAGTTTACACCCGATGTGCTTCCAAGCGATATTCTGGGATTTTCCATGTATCATAACAAGACAGGAGAGTTTGAATTTCATCCGGGTTCCGTTTTTTGTAATCTTTTTCTGGCAGATGAGATCAACCGTACCTCTCCCAAAACCCAGTCCGCTCTTCTGGAGGTTATGGAAGAGAGACAGGCAAGTGTGGAGGGCAAGACCTGGAAACTGCCGGATCCGTTTTTTGTGATCGCGACACAGAATCCCAGTGGTTCCTCCGGAACACAGCTTTTGCCGGAATCCCAGCTGGATCGTTTTATGATCTGTCTTTCCATGGGATATCCGTCCCATCGGGATGCCGTTTCTATTTTGAAGGGGGAAGTCTGGAAACAGACAAACAAACGCAAGAGGGTGCTCAGCATTGAGGAGCTAAAGGAACTGCAGAGAGAGGCGGAGCAGATTTATGTCCATGATGAGATTTATGAGTATATTGTTTCTTTAGTAGAGGAAACCAGAAAACCGGGATATTTTGCGGAGGGAGCCAGCCCCAGAGCAGCGATAGCACTGCTTCGTATGGCGCGGGCAATGGCTCGCCTTGCCGGAAGGGATTTTGTAACGGCGCAGGATGTGCAGAGTGTATTGAAGGATGTACTGGGGCATCGTGTAAAGCTGGGAGCCAGAGCGAGAGCTGAGGGGAAAAGTGTGGAGGAATGTATCAATGAGCTGATCCTTCATGTGAAAAGTCCCCGGAGTTAGGAGGCACTTATGATGAATAAATATCATTTGCGTTTTCGATGGGCACATTTCGCCGGTTATCTGTTGCTGTTTGTGGGAGATGTGGGTGCTTTTTTTGTGCTACGAAGCTATTTCCTTCTGATGACGGCTGTAGTTCTGGTTTTTGTGGGAATTTTGTCTGTATATGGGATGCTTCATCTGGCGGGGAATCTGCAGACCAGAATATATATATCCCGGCAGAATGTTGTTTTGGGAGATCATGTGGAATTGCAGGTTCACCTGCTTCATCAGACACGTTATTTTGCATTGAACGGGATGTTGATAATGGAGACAGACAATGTATTTCGGGAGAGTAAGTCTTCCTGGGAGATTTCCATGCCGGTGCATCAGGGCGGTGCTTCGAAGGTGGTTCTGCCGTTGAAAGCAGAGCATCTTGGAAAGTATGAGATACGCTGTAAAAAGGCAAACATCCGGGATCTTTTGGGCATTATGGAGGCAGTGGTGCCGGTCGAAGCTTATTGTGAAATGACGGTGCTTCCGGAAGTCAGCAGAACAGATACAGTGGAAACCTCCGGTTTTCTGGCAGGGATGTCAGAGACGGAGGAGAGTATGGAAAAAGGGTATGATTTTTCGGAGGTTCATGATATCCGGGAATATATTCCGGGAGACAAGCTGCGGGATATTCACTGGAAGCTTTCTGCAAAGCAGGGAGAACTGATGGTGAAGGAGCGGATCAGTGTGTCCGGTTCACAGATGGTCATATGGATCGCATTGTCTCGGGAAAAGGAAATATCGGAGCTTTTGCTGCAAAGTGCCGGAAATGTGGCGGCTTCCTTTGTACATCAGAATCTGCCGGTATGTCTGTTGGTATGGAACGGGCAGCAGTATGCATTTGATGAATTCGTCTGCAATGATATGGAAGAACTTCAAAGAGCATTTGCACGGATCCTTTCTATGCCGTTATCTGTCCGGGTGAATGAACAGCAGACGTTATATTTAAAAAACAGCTATCCGTTTTTACGGACATATCTGAGTATTGAAAATGAGGATTCCCAGGTACAGGTGGTGATGAGAGATAATGTTTGATGGATTGAAAGAGATGGGTGGTAGAAGACATTCGAAAAATAATCTGCAAAACAGTGATAACCGGAAAATGGATTCTATGACATTGACAGAGGGACTAACGATCTGCCCGGATCAGTTGCCGAAGGGAAAACGATTAGAAACGCTTTTTATAAAAGGATTTGTGGTGTATCTGCTGGTTATGGGGGTGATGGGGTCTTACCTTTCTTCTTTGAATGTGGAATTTTCCTGGCCTGTCATGCACATTCTGGTGCTTTTATGTTCTTTGTACTGTGCTTCTTTATATTACAGTAATCTGTGGCAGAATACAGGATATCTTCTTCTGTTGGCAGTAATTGCGGCGGGGGGATATTTTTTGGGCAAATATATCAATAGTGGTTTTTATTCTGTTGCCAATGATATGTCGGAAGCGGCATCCGAGTTTTTTCAAAGTAATGCCATGCGTTCTTATGGGGAGCAGATTGGAAACCGGTATGCGGCGATCACGATTTCTATGAGTTATATCGGTTGTATCTGCTGTGTTTTGGTAAATATTATGGTTTCCAGAAAAATGCGATGCGGTATGGTCGTACTTCTGGGGGCTGGGGCTTTGGCAATGCCATTGTATTTGGAGAAAGAACCGTCATTTTTGTATATGGTCATGACCTTGGCGGGGATTCTCGTATGTTTTATGATTCGGGGAAATGGACATTATCGACTGACTTTTCAGAACAATGCCTATGAGTGGGATGACCGGAAAAAACGGTTTGCATATGTATATGATGTCAGAAGTATGGCAGGGACAGTACTCTCTATTATTGTGCTCTGCATTGTGGTTCTGGGAGCCGGATCCGTTGTATATCCCGGAACGCTTCACAAGTCTGTTCGTGGAACAAGTAACCTGAAAAAAAGAACCATGGAAACGGTGGAAAATGTATCCATGCTGGGTCTGGCAGGTCTGTTTAATTTTTATCCCAATACGGGTGGTCTGACCAATGGTACTCTGGGAGGAGTCAATGCGGTTCGTTATGATTATGAGACAGATCTTACCATACAATTTGCACCGTATACACAAAACCGCATCTATCTGAAAACATTTACGGGATGTGATTATCTGCCCTATAACAACCGCTGGAGGAGACAGACGGATTCCTATGGAAATCAGGTTCCGGAGCAGTCGGATACCACCACGGCGCTGATGAAGAAAAATTATCAAAAGCATAAAAAAAAGACGGGGAAAGGCCATATTTTTGTAAAAAATGTGGCGGCAGCATCGGGAGTATATCTGCCATATTATTCAGAAGAAATAAATAAGGAGGTATTCCCGGGAACGCAGCAGGAGTACACTTTTTATCCGTCTCTGTCGGGAAAGGCCATCGGTGTAACGGAGGCTGCCCGGCAGGAGGCACAGACCGACTGGCTTAATATTTCTGAGGAAAATCAGGCGGAGATTGAAAAGCTGTGCCGGGAGGCGGGACTTTCCCCAGAGGATAGTGTCCCAAATAACGTACAGAAGCTGGCACAGTATTTTCAGGACAATATTCCATATTCTTATCGGCCGGGGGCAACACCGTACCGGGCAGATTTTATCAATTATTTTCTTGGGAAAAACAGGCGGGGATATTGTGCTCATTTTGCCAGTGCAGCGACTCTGGCATTTCGTTATATCGGAATTCCGGCTCGTTATGTGGAAGGATATGGAATCGACCCGGAGGACATTGCTGAAGAGGGAACGATTCAATATGATCAGAAATATCAGGATTATTATGAAGGATATTCTGAGGTTGGAAAAACAGCAGTTGTCTCTGTGAATGTGACAGATGCAAGTGCCCATGCATGGGTGGAGGTTTTTGACCCTGATATGGGCTGGCAGGTTGCAGATGTGACGCCATCCACCGGAGAAGAGCCGGATGATAACGGATTGTGGCAGAGGATCATTCATTTTCTGGGAGGAGGAAGAAATTCTTCCGGAAATGGTAAGGATAATGGAAAGGTTGGACAGGCAGATGCCGGTGCAGTGAGACAGGTGAAGCAGACTACGGGGTATGTTTCCATTGGAATTGTCGTGGTGGTCCTGCTTTGGGTCATTCTCCGAAGGTCTGCAAGAGGGATTGTATGGAGTATACGCTTTTTGAGAAGCGGCAGAAATGACCGGTTGATCATGGAGTATCAGCGGTATTTGGGGAAAGTTTCTCAGAAGCAGGATTCCTTAAAGAAAAATAAAAATTATAAAGATCAGTTAAATTGGCTGAATAATCATGGATATTGGTGTTCAGATGTGGTAAGATTGGAAAAGGCAGTTTCCATATTGGAACGAGCCGGATTTTCGAACGTGGAAGTGACAGCGGAGGAATATGAGCTGATGAGAAAGTGCTTTCGCAGAAATAAAAGGGCAGCCGGTAAAGTTTCCGGCAGAAAGAGAGGTTGATGATGAATCAGGAAAATACAGAATTATTTTTTGGAGATGAACAGGATGTTGTGATCACTTTGGAGGTAGAGGACGGAACAGAGACAAAGGTAACACCGCTGGCAAGCTTCGAGATTGATGAACTTGGCAATGAGTATATTATTGCAGCAGAGCTTTCACAGGATGAGACGAGCATGACCGGTGAGGTTCAGATCCTGAAATATGAGGAGGACGAGGATGGAGATGCGTCCATGTCATCTATCGAGGATGAGGAGGAGTACGAACTGGCAGCGGAAGCCTGTCGTCAGATTATTAAAAGCGGAGCGATTGAGGGATTTGAGGTGGAGGAGGATGACGAAGATGAGGATTCCGAGGAATATAATGAAGACTATC
>JBNMJP010000106.1:0-6715 GCA_050873905.1 Jutongia sp.
AGCCATAACACCATCAGTAGCAGCTACTACGAGGATAGCACCATCCATCTGAGCAGCACCAGTGATCATGTTCTTTACATAATCGGCATGGCCTGGGCAGTCAACGTGTGCGTAATGTCTCTTCTCTGTCTCATACTCAACGTGAGCAGTAGAGATTGTGATACCACGCTCTCTCTCCTCTGGAGCCTTATCGATGTTCTCGAAATCTACAGCTGCGTTACCAGCAACTCTTGCTGCAAGTGTCTTTGTAATAGCAGCAGTAAGTGTTGTTTTACCATGATCTACGTGACCGATGGTACCAATGTTACAATGGGGTTTGGTTCTTTCAAACTTTTCTTTAGCCATTTTTAATTATCCTCCTTAAATTCATACGACTCATAGTCTGCCCATCACGGACAAATTTCACGCTATGGGCATTATTATATTGCACTTTACAGGAATTTTCAAGTGCTTTTTATACTATGAGACACATTTTTACTAACATTTTCTAAAATTATTTTTCTTTAGAAGCAAGCACCTTGTCCTGAACATTCTTTGGACACTGCTGATACTTCTCAAAGAACATTGAGTAGTTACCACGTCCCTGTGTGCTGGAACGAAGCTCTGTTGAGTAACCGAACATCTCAGCAAGCGGTACATACGCACGTACGATCTTTCCGCCACCGATATCGTCCATACCTTCGATCTGACCACGTTTTGCGTTCAGACTTCCGATAACGTCGCCCATGTACTCCTCAGGCATAGTTACCTCAACCTTCATGATCGGCTCAAGGAGAACAGGATTACCCTGCTTCATAGCGTCCTTGAATGCCATAGATCCGGCAATGTGGAATGCCATCTCGGATGAATCGACCTCATGGTAAGAACCATCCCATACATTCGCATGTACACCAAGTACCGGATATCCACCAAGGATACCTGCCTGTGCAGCTTCCTCGATACCCTCGCCAACAGCAGGGATATACTCTTTTGGAATTGCACCACCGACAACGGTAGACTCAAACTTAAATGTCTCTTCACCGTTTGGATCCATTGGCTCAAATTTAACCTTACAATGTCCGTACTGACCACGTCCACCGGACTGCTTAGCATACTTGCTGTCGATATCAACAGCCTTTGTGATTGTCTCTTTGTATGCTACCTGTGGAGCACCAACATTTGCTTCTACCTTAAACTCACGAAGGAGACGGTCTACGATAACGTCCAGATGAAGCTCACCCGTTCCGGCGATAATTGTCTGACCAGTCTCTGTATCTGTATGAGCACGGAATGTAGGATCCTCTTCTGCAAGCTTTGCAAGAGCCTCACCCATCTTACCCTGATCGTTCTTTGTCTTAGGCTCGATCGCGAGCTCGATAACCGGCTCAGGGAACTCCATAGACTCAAGAATTACCGGATGCTGCTCATCACAGATAGTATCACCTGTTGTGGTAGTCTTGAAACCTACGGCTGCAGCGATATCTCCGGAATAAACCTTATCAATCTCGCTACGGCTGTTTGCGTGCATCTGTACGATACGTCCGACACGCTCTTTCTTATTCTTTGTTGCATTCAGTACATAAGAACCGGAGTTCAGTGTACCGGAATAAACACGGAAGAATGCGAGCTTTCCTACGAACGGATCTGTCATGATCTTGAATGCAAGTGCTGCAAACGGCTCATCATCGGATGACTTACGGATAACCTCGTTACCCTCCTCGTCAACACCTGTAATATCAGGGATATCTGTTGGTGCAGGCATGAACTCGATAACACCATCGAGAAGCTTCTGAACACCTTTGTTCTTGTATGCAGAACCGCAGTATACCGGAACTGCCTCACAAGCGATCGTTCCCTTACGGAGAGCTTTCTTGAGCTCATCGATAGATGGCTCCTCACCCTCAAGATACTTCTCAAGGAGATCATCATCCAGCTCACAAACCTTCTCGATCAGGTTGTCATGCCATTCCTGTGCAAGATCCTTCAGATCATCAGGAATCTCTGTAATCTCGATGTCAGTACCCTCATCATTTTTATAATAGTATGCATCCATCTCGAAGAGGTCGATCAGACCGATAAAGTCATCTTCCTTTCCGATAGGGATCTGTACTGGGATTGCATTCTTGCCCAGACGATCAATGATTGTCTGAACAGACATGAAAAAGTCTGCACCCATCTTGTCCATCTTATTGATGAACGCCATACGTGGTACATTATATGTGTCTGCCTGACGCCATACATTCTCTGACTGTGGCTCAACACCGGCCTTTGCATCAAATACACCGACAGCACCATCCAGTACACGCAGAGAACGCTCTACCTCTACAGTAAAGTCTACGTGGCCCGGAGTATCGATGATGTTGATACGATGCTCTAAAGCACCAGCCTTTGGTTTATGATGATCCTCAAGTGTCCAGTGGCATGTGGTAGCAGCGGAAGTGATTGTGATACCTCTCTCTTTCTCCTGCTCCATCCAGTCCATCGTAGACGCACCATCATGAGTCTCACCAATCTTATAGTTTACACCGGTATAATAAAGAATACGCTCTGTCAAAGTGGTCTTACCCGCATCGATATGAGCCATGATACCGATATTTCTTGTTCTGTCAAGTGGATATTCTCTTCCAGCCAAGGTCGTTTACCTCCTCTATGAATCTTACCAGCGATAATGTGCAAACGCCTTGTTTGCCTCTGCCATTTTGTGCATATCTTCTTTTCTCTTAACGGCAGCACCAGTATTGTTTGATGCATCAAGAATCTCGTTAGCAAGTCTTTCCTTCATTGTCTTCTCGCCTCTCTTACGTGAGAACAGAGTCAGCCAGCGAAGAGCCAGTGCCTGTCTTCTGTCAGGTCTAACCTCGATAGGTACCTGATAAGTAGCACCACCAATACGTCTTGCCTTTACCTCAAGCTGAGGCATGATATTGTTCATAGCCTCCTCGAATACCTCGAGAGCGTCCTTACCGGACTTCTCAGCGATCTGCTCAAATGCACCATAAACGATTTTCTGAGCAACACCTTTCTTACCATCTAACATGATATTGTTGATCAGCTTTGTAACAACCTTGCTCTTGTAGACAGGATCTGCTAATACATCTCTTTTCTGTATATGTCCTTTACGTGGCACGTTACTTCCCTCCTTAATATTATTTGACAATACTACACAGCCGACACTGCATCAGCGTATTGTCATCATTAATTCATCGGTACTCACGAATTTCTGTGTCCGCACCAGGTTAATCAGTAAAAATTAATCCGGCACATCCCCAAATTAGTGAATGATTACTTCTTAGGTTTCTTTGCTCCATACTTAGAACGGCCCTGCTTTCTGTTTGCAACACCGGCTGTATCGAGTGTACCACGGATAATATGATATCTGGTACCTGGCAAATCCTTTACTCTTCCACCACGGATGAGTACAACACTATGCTCCTGAAGGTTATGACCCCCACCTGGGATATAAGTTGTAACCTCGATACCGTTTGAGAGACGAACTCTGGCGGTCTTTCTAAGAGCTGAGTTAGGCTTCTTAGGTGTAGCAGTACGAACTGCAGTACAAACACCTCTCTTCTGTGGAGAGCTCTGAGCTACAGTCTTCTTATTTAAAGAATTGTAGGTGTACTGAAGTGCAGGAGAATTAGACTTCTTTGAAGAAACCTTTCTTCCCTTTCTTACTAACTGGTTAAATGTTGGCATTAATTTTCACCTCCTGTGATCATAATTAAAATACGCAAAAAAGTACGCAAAAACACGCACTTGATAAGTATATTATCACCGTGCGTGTTTGTCAAGCCTTTATTCTTCAATTTTTCAGTAATTTTTTAATTTTATTATTTCAATTTGATCTCCTGTATCGTTGTGTCATTAAAAAGATAGTACCGGTTTCTTTTGGAACCGCGGAAAAAGTAATCTATGCCCTCCTCGACTGTGGTATGAAAACGAAGGACACCATTCAGACGAAAAATCCCACACTCCTTTGCCGACCGGAATAATATTTCATTTCCCGACAAAGCAATATCATTATAATCCTCCGCAAAGTCAAAGGATGAGATCCTTGTCCCCTTCAGGTTATAAATATCCATTTGATACGGTGTTTTTTTGTTTCCCGTTTCCAATACCATCCCGATATTGTCACTGCCATAAAAAACGCTCTTGATATTCTGACGGACCTTTTTCTGTATGATCTGCTTTGGCTGTTTCATCCCTTTCCAGACATAAAAACCCTGATCCGAAAAAAGAACCACCTGATCATCTGACAAAAAATGTACATCCGTTACCAATGCCTTTCGATAATTTTTGGCACCGACAATACAGTCGGAATTTTTGCCTACATCGGAAAAATTATAAAAAACAACCCGGCTCTCCACATTACCATCCACAATACAGATATACGATGCTACCACACTGGTTCCATCGGGCGAGATCGCCATACAAACAGTATAACCATCATCAACATTCGTAGGAATCTTCACTAACAGTTTTGAGGATACATCATAGGGATTATAAATATTGATCATATCCGAAGAGGTATCTTCTAATAAAAGAGCAACAAGTCCCTGACCGGACACATCTGCCTGCTTGATCTCATAATCCACAGACAGCTCTGTCGCCTCATGCTTCCCGTTATATATCACGGCATCCTTCCCACCAATATCTGCCACGAGAATGTACTGCCCCTGTATTACCACAACGGGATTGCTCATCTCATAGCTTCCGGTCCACAAAGTTTTCCCATTGATATTTACTCCTGAAATACCGTCTTTGCTGTATTTAATAAAATCCCCATCATAGGTAAGATATTTTTCTGCACCGGCATCCTGTCTCTGACCTTCCTTTACAACCTCATAACCGGTATAGCGTTTATTAATATATCCGTTGACCAGCAGAATAAAAATCCCGACAGCAACAATCACACTTGCAATGCAGATTACAATAAAGATCCTATTATGCCAAATGGATTTTTTAAGTTCTGATGTATTTAACTCCTCCGACATATTTCTGCTCCAATCTAATAAGTGATAGTCCATAGGACTACCACTTATTTTACATAACTTTTGTCGAATATACAACCTCCCCTTATTATTTTTTATATTTGGGCAGAACAAGGCATTGCCCTTCATAAATTGCATCGGCATCTTTAAGGCCATTTGCCTTTTTCACTTTCTTTTCATAAGAAAGATCGTGATACTGTTTCCAAACAATCTGCGACAGCGTATCCCCTTTTCGAACAATATAGCTTTGTCTTTCCGTTCTGCTGCTTGTCCGCCCCGCTTTTTTCACATCCGTTTTCCCGGAGTTCTTTCTTTTCCCGGAAGACCGGGACATTTTTTGATGCTTTTTCTGTGACTGTGGAATCTGTTCGGTTGTTTTCCGCTTTGATATGTCTCCGGCAGAGGACGGTTCCGGCGTTTCTGTGGCACTTTCCGCAGTTTGAAACGGAATCTGCTGTACGGTTCCCTCCGCCTGTCTTGACATGGCAGCCACATCCTCCTGCTGTTTTCCTACATATTCTGTCAGAGTATCCACGGTCTGTTCCATTTTCTGGATCCTGGCGGTACTGTCAAGCATGGTATGTACCCCAAACAGCAGCGCAATCCCTGCAGCCACTGCCCCGCAATATGCCAGCAGCTGCAGATTCTTTTTGCGTTCCTCCTTTTCTTCTATTACGTGACGCATAGAAACCGTCACGGTATCCTCGTAGTCCCCATCTATGCTTTCCGGTTCCTTGCTGTCATCCAGCATAAAATTCTGCATCTGTGGATTTTTTTCAAAATATACATAATATCCGGACATTTCCTTCAGCATATTCCTCTGCCACAAAAAAATCTTTTCTTCCTTTTCACTTAAATCCCACAAAAACAAGGTACTGTTTTCTTTCGAGAATTCCGCCTTCTGAAGCTTACGCACCTGACCGTCTACGTTCCCGCTCCACATAGGCACACCACATGCCCAGCCAAGCACCTGTGCTTCCGGAAAATTGTGGCGAATCATCTCATATACCTGATCCCATGTTTCTTTTGAAATTCCGCCCCGTTCCAGCACCCCCTCTTCTTCCAACACCATTGCTCCATATATAAATGCCGCTTTTTCCGCCTTCTCCTCCCCGTTCTTTCCCAACAGGAGAACAACAATAGGTTCCTGTGCATGAACAAAGCTTTGTTTCAGATATGTAATTACATAATCCTCCAGATATATTTTCTGTCCCGGAAGCGGAACACCTATCTGGCGAACATTTTTCGGAAATTCTCTGTAGCTGTAAATATTTTTTTCTTCTTTTGTTCCATTGATCGTCTCCTCCATCAGCCTCGCACCTCACTACTTATTTTTCGGATAATATAACACGTATGCAGTGATGTTTCCTGTCGAAGTAGTGCTCTCATCTCCTTTTTTGCAGGAAAGATTTCGACAGGAGAATCTAAAAATGGAGGTTTAGTTTTTTTCTTCGGGGGCATACTTATAGTACAAATTCAAACAACGTACAAGGAAAGGACATTACTATGACCAATACAACACTTTATTTCGCCCCTTCTGCAGCAAAAAGTCTCAATAAGTTCTGCAGCTCCTTTCAGGAAATGATCTCCCAGACCGGAAACAGACCGGTTGTTTTTTTATGCATCGGCTCCGACCGCGCAACCGGAGACAGTCTCGGTCCTCTGGTCGGGCATCAGCTGATCACCACTCTATCTCTTTCCCACTGTACCAAAAAAACGGCTGTATATGGAAGCCTCCGTCATAC
>JBNMJP010000107.1:0-6695 GCA_050873905.1 Jutongia sp.
ATATTTGGTGGCTTCCTCAACAGAAAGATGATCTAACGGTGTCTCCTGTGGAGTATTGAAGTTTAATGCAACTTTTTCTACGCCGGTGAGAAGAAGCAGCATATCTGCCTGAATTCCCTCTGCAAGGCAGGCACTGGTCAGATCCTTCTCGATGACTGCACTGGCACCCTTCAGACGGGTTCCCTGCTGCAGAACCGGAATTCCGCCACCGCCGCAGGCAATGACAATCTGATCGGCATCCAGAAGAGCCTTGATGGCATCCAGCTCGTAAATCTCCATTGGGCGTGGAGCAGCAATAATACGACGATAGCCCTTGTCTCCATCCTTGATGACATGATTGTTTTTCTTTTGCTCGGCTTTTGCCTCCTCCTCTGTCATATAACGTCCGATAACCTTGGAAGGCTGGCTGAATGCAGCGTCAAACGGATCGACACGAACCTGTGTGATCAGGGTGGTGACAGGCTTGTAGATACCGCGGTTTAAAAGCTCTGTACGGAGCTCGTTCTGCAGATCGTAGCCGATATAGCCCTGGCTCATGGCACTGCAGATTGACATTGGTGCAACGGTATTGTCCGGCTCCAGAAGAGAATACTCTGTCATGGCAGCGTGGATCATACCAACCTGTGGTCCGTTACTGTGTGTGATCACAACCTGATATTTTGCCTCGACCAGATCGGCGATTGCAGCAGCAGCTTTTTTTACGGCAGCCTTCTGCTCCGGGAAAGTGCTGCCGAGGGCATTGTGACCCAGAGCAACAACGATTTTTTTATTATTCATGTTGGATACCTCCGTAAGTATTATTTGATAACTCCAAAATCCAGATGCTTCCCATCTAATGATAAACAGATATATGTACGAACAAAACATCTGCATTGATAACTTTAAGTATATCATAAACAGAACTATAACACAAGAAAAGAGACGATTGCCATACGGTCAACCGCCCCTTCTCTGATTCATTTATAAATTGGGAATATTATAATATGAAAGCAAAATTATTCTTGCGCGGGGAAAGCGAGGAGAGAACAAATTTATTTGTTCCATCCGAGTGCACCCGCGGAAGAGTTTATGATTATACCTCAAACAGCAGATCGCCGTAGGTAGGTACCGGCCAGAATGTCTTATCAACGATCATTTCCAGCTCATCGATCGGAGCACGGAGTGTCTCCATATCAGCAAATACAACCTCACGGAAGAACAGTGCCTGCTCTTTACCTTCTTCCTTGGTATCTGCCTCAGCAACAGCAGCCTCAAGGGCAGTCAGTGCCTTCTGTGCAGAAGCCAGAAGAGAAGAGGTCTTTGTCAAGAGCTCTGTCTGAACAGACACATCGGCGGTTGGGCATGCGGCCTGAACCTTTGTGATAGAATCTGCAAGGCTTGTGGTGTATTTAATGATAGATGGGATAAACTGCTTGCCGGCCATATCGATCATGGTCTTTGCCTCGATATTGATGGTCTTAGAGTAGTTCTCATAGTTGATCTCAACACGGGACTCAAGCTCTGCCTTTGTCATGACATTCTGTCTCTCGAAGAGCTTTACACTCTTTTCTGTTGCAAGATAAGGAATTGCCTCAACCATAGACTTGATGTTTGGAAGACCACGTTTCTCAGCTTCCTCAACCCACTCATCAGAATATCCATCACCATTGAAGATGATTTTCTGATGCTCGGTTACAGTCTTCTTGATCAGAGCGTCAACAGCAGTATCGAAATCCTCTGCCTGCTCCAGCTCATCTGCGAAATCCTGAAGAACATCGGCAACCATAGTATTTAATGTAAAGTTTGGTCCGGCGATGGACATAGAAGAACCAAGCATACGGAACTCGAACTTATTACCGGTGAAAGCAAATGGTGATGTACGGTTTCTGTCAGTAGCATCCTTCTTCAGCACAGGAAGTACGTGAACACCGGTATCCAGCTTCTCACCCTGAATGGAGGAAGAAACATCACCTCTGACAATCTGCTCAATAATATCCTCAAGCTGTTCGCCAAGGAAGATAGAGATGATAGCAGGCGGTGCCTCGTTGGCTCCGAGTCTGTGATCATTTCCAGGGCTGGAAGCGGACAGACGAAGCAGCTCTGCGTTGTCATCAACAGCCTTGATCACAGCGGCAAGTGTCAGAAGGAACAGCTTGTTCTCATGTGGCTTCTTGCCCGGATCCAGAAGGTTGATTCCGGTATCGGTTACGATAGACCAGTTGTCATGCTTACCGGAACCGTTTACGCCGGCGAATGGCTTCTCATGAAGGAGACACTCCAGATTATGTCTCTTAGCAACCTTCTTCATGATCTCCATAACAAGCTGGTTATGATCTGTAGAGATATTGGCGGTTGTAAAGATTGGAGCCATCTCATGCTGAGCAGGAGCCACCTCGTTATGCTGCGTCTTAGAGAGAATACCAAGCTTCCAGAGCTCAATGTTGAGATCCTTCATAAAGGAAGCGATACGCTCTTTGATGGTGCCAAAGTAATGATCGTCTAACTCCTGTCCCTTAGGTGCCGGTGCACCGAAAAGAGTACGGCCGGTAAAGATCAGATCCTTACGCTGTAAATATTTGTCACGGTCAACCAGGAAATACTCCTGTTCAGGTCCTACGGAGCAGGATACCTTCTTGACATCGTCATATCCGAAAAGCTTTACAATACGGACAGCCTGTTTGCTGAGGGCTTCCATAGAACGAAGGAGAGGAGTTTTCTTATCCAGAGCCTCACCTGTGTATGAACAAAATGCCGTAGGGATGCAGAGTGTAACTCCGGCAGCATCCTCACGCAGAAATGCAGGAGATGTACAATCCCATGCTGTATATCCTCTTGCCTCGAAGGTAGCACGAAGACCACCGGAAGGGAAAGAAGATGCATCCGGCTCACCTTTGATCAACTCCTTACCGGAGAATTCCAGAACCGGTTTGCTGTCAGATGCAGGACTTAAGAAAGAATCATGCTTTTCTGCAGTAATACCTGTCATTGGCTGGAACCAGTGGGTATAATGAGTAGCGCCGTGCTCCAGTGCCCATTCCTTCATGGCGTGTGCCACAACATTTGCGATATCCTGATTCAGGTCTTCGCCATTCTCCAGGGTTTTCTTCCATGATTTGTAAACATCCTTAGGCAGCTTTTCTTTCATTACCTCATCGTTGAACACGTCTTTTCCGAAAACCTGCTCAATTACGTTTTGTTCCATAATTCCTACCATCCTTTCATCGTCAACTGACTGTTTATTTTATGAGGCGGTCTTCCTTGTGCCAGTCCCTGATGTCCATGACCGTCTCATGAGAGTCGGGCGAAACAGAAGCTTATGTCAGTCTGATTAGTAAAAAAGGGCGCACTCATTACAAGTAATGAGAACACCCTTGTTCCGTTCGTTATCCAACTGTTAGGTACTATAACACACTTTTATTTGTTTGAAAACCCCTTTTTTTAATTTTTTTAAATTATTGACAAAATCTCCCAATAGGTATACTCTAAGAAACGCTGTCTTTATGGGCGGTCTTTCTAATATAAGTAGATTTTTGTATAAGTAGATTTTTGAAACAAAAGAGAAAGAGGTGTTTTTTGTTGTGAAATATTTGCGACAGTTTTCTATTATTCTGTTGATCTCTCTGGTCGGGGAAGTGTTACACAGTCTGATCCCATTGCCGGTCCCGGCAAGCATTTACGGTCTGGCGATCCTTTTTACGGCTCTGGCCAGTGGTGTTCTGTCTCTGGATAAGGTCAAGGAAACGGGATACTTCTTAATAGAAGTAATGCCACTGATGTTTATTCCGGCAGCGGTGGGGCTGTTGGGGGCGTATCATGTGCTGATGCCGGTGCTGCTTCCTTATGCGGTGATCACATTGGTAAGCACACTTCTGGTGATGCTCGTGGCTGGCAGAGTGACACAGTTTATGACGGGGGAGGATGCGCAGAATGAGTGAGTTTATGCAGAATTCCGTATTTTGGGGCGTTGCTTTAAGTTTTGTGGCGTATGGTATCGGTATGATGCTGCAGAAGAAATTCCGGCTTGCCATCTTTAACCCTCTTTTGATCTCGGTGATCCTGATCATGCTCTTTCTGAATATTTCTAAGACAGATTATAAAGTGTATCAGGAGGGAGCGGATGTGATCAGTTATTTTTTGACACCGGCGACGGTCTGTCTCGCAATTCCTCTTTATGAGCAGATGGAGCTGTTAAAGAAGAACTTTAAGGCGATCATGATCGGTATTTTATCCGGTGTTATGACGAGCCTTGTCAGTGTTCTTGCCATGTCAGTCTTTTTCGGACTCAACCATAAGGAATATACGACACTCCTGCCAAAGTCCATCACCACAGTGATTGGAATGGGCGTTTCTGAGGAATTAGGCGGTTATGTGACCCTGACCGTGGCAATCATTATTATAACGGGTATCCTGGGAAGTATTCTGGCGGAAGCAGCCTGCAAAATCTTTCATATTACAGAGCCCATCGCAAAGGGCGTGGCGATTGGAACGGCTTCTCATGCCATTGGCACATCAAAGGCAATGGAAATGGGTGAAACAGAGGGGGCAATCTCCGGGTTGTCTATTGCTGTGGCAGGGCTTCTGACAGTGGCCGGAGCGTCGATCTTTGCCTGTTTTTTGTGATAAACCGCACAGGACTTGAAAACATAGAATCTTCACCGGACGGCTATTGCTTTTTGCATGGGAATCGTTTATCATTAAATAGAGTGTGTTTTATCTTAAATTAAGAGAATATTCCATCTGCAGCGGTTGACTGCGGAGGTTTGGAAAGGCATGGACATTTCTATGGAGAAGAAGCAGAAGGAAGAGGTATTGGAGCCGGAGATTGAGGAGATCTTTCATCCGGATTTTGTAGAGAAAAAGCCTAAAAGCAAAAAAAAATTTCGAGGATTACTGGGTCATTGGTTTGGCCTGCTTCTGGTGATCATCATATCGATCATGATTTTTTACTGTCTGACGAATCTTTCTTATATATGGAAGGCGTTATCGGCTCTGGTAAAGCTGTTGAAGCCGGTGATTTACGGATTGGTGATCGCCTATCTTTTAAATCCGTTAATGGTATTTTACAGCAACTGCTGTTATAAGCTGTTTGGCAGGAAGATTCCGGAGAAGGATGAGAGAAGACTGGCGAGATACCGGAAGCTCACCAAAGGAATCAGCATTGTCCTTGCGATGATCACAGGTTTTCTGATCATTACCGTGCTGCTCTGGATGCTGATCCCACAGGTGGTAAACAGCATTATCACACTGGTCAATACTCTGCCGGATCAGGCACAGGATTATTATCATAAGGTGAGCAAGTGGGTTATGAATAATCCATACATGGCCAACCAGTTTCAGGATGCGCTGCTTCATCTGACGGACAGTCTGGATGAATGGACCCAGAAGGATCTGCTCCCGTGGCTGCAGACAGGACTTCTGCCAAACGTCAATTCTCTGGCGTCCATGTTTGCCAGTGGTGTATTCAGTGTGCTGGGAGTATTATATAATTTGATGATCGGCTGTATCGTGGCTGTTTATCTGCTTCTTGGCAAGGAGAAATTCCTGGCTCAGGCGAAGAAGCTGATCTATGCGGTATTTGGCAAGAAACAGGCGGATGTGATCCTTCATTACAGCCGCATGACAAACGATACATTTAGCGGATTTATCGTTGGAAAGATCGTAGATTCTGCGATCATCGGTGTATTGTGCTTTATTGTGATGTGGATCCTGAAGCTGCCGTATCCGCTTCTGATCAGTGTGATCGTTGGCGTGACCAATGTGATCCCGGTATTTGGTCCGTATATCGGAGCGGTGCCAAGTGCACTTCTGATCCTTTTGGTCAATCCGATCCAGTGTGTTTATTTTGTAATCTTTATTATAGTTCTTCAACAGTTGGACGGTAATGTGATCGGACCGGCGATTTTAGGAGAATCTACGGGACTGACGGCATTCTGGGTGCTGTTTGCCATTTTGTTATTTGGAGGACTGTGGGGCATTGCGGGTATGATCGTCGGTGTACCGTTATTTGCGATGATCTACCGGCTGTTAAAGGATTATCTGGAGCTGCGCCTGTACCATAAGAGTCTTAGTCCAGAGACGGATATGTATCAGGATCTGAAAAGCATCCAGACGGATGTGAATGGAGATAAGCATTACATTTTATATACAAAGAAGGAAAAGAGAAATGCCAATCTGCGTCGGGATGCAGAGGATAAGATTTCTCTGATGCAGCTTCTGGCACAGAAACCGATCGAGGCACCGGTGGCAGAAGATGATCAGACGACAGCAGAAGCTTCGGAAAGCGGAGAAGAATTGAAAACTGAGACGGAAGGACAGGTCCCGGACGAGAAACTGTCGGAAAAGGATATGACGGAAAAGCAGACAACGGATTCAAAAACAACCATGCAGGATGAATGATATAAAAAGGAGAATGTGGGATTATTATGATTAAAAGTATGACGGGTTTTGGACGGAGTGAGACCATTACAGAGGATTATAAAATTTCAGTAGAGATGAAGGCAGTCAATCACAGATACTGTGACATTGGGATCAAGATGCCCAAGAAGTTTAATGCCTTTGAAAATACCGTGCGCTCCACGGTAAAGGAGTTTGCGGCCAGAGGAAAGATCGACATTTATATTTCCTATGAGGATTATGCCGGAAAGAAAACAAAGGTAGATTACCATGATACAGTGGCACAGGGATATATGGACGCCATTGAAAAGGCTGCTCAGACC
>JBNMJP010000108.1:0-6688 GCA_050873905.1 Jutongia sp.
AAAAGCTCCCGGTAACTGCCAAGAATCTCCTTCTGGAATGCCCCCTTTACCTCCCGGTTCGGAATCTCCAGAGAACAGATGGGATTATCGTTAAACTCGCTGATCACTTCTTTGATCCGCAGATATCCTGCCACCAGAAGAAAACTGAATATCATGTCCGGATCACTGTCTACCTCCGGATAAATAATATCCGTATCGATGATCGACTGCACCTCCTGCCCCTGCAACAGCCTGGTAAGACTCTGGTATAATTCCTGACCGGCTCCTTTCACAAGCTGACCAATGATCTCATTGCCACTGGTTCTTGACCAGAACGCCTTCGGTTTGCAGTTATTATTGAAATAGTTGATCACCGACCACGGATTATATATCTCAACTCCCCCAAAGGAGTAACCATCATACCAATCCTTAATTTCGGACAGCTTCTCCGGTACACCATAATAATCTGCCATAGCCTTTACCTCTGCTCCGGTAAAGCCGAAATATTCCGAATATCTGTCATCCACTGTGGTATTGACCACCAGATTATTCAAGCCGCTAAACAGACTCTCCTTGGCGATCCGCAGGATACCCGTCAAAATTCCCAGCTCCAGATCATCATTGTCCTTTAACGAGGAGGAGAACAGATTTCTCATAAAACCAACCACCTCATCATAGTAATGATGCAGATACCCCTGCTGGATCGGGGTGTCATATTCATCAATAATAATGATTGTTTTAGTGCCATAACATGCTGCCAGCATGGATGAAAGCTTCCCAAGAGCAAACTGATAGTCGGTAATCTCTCCCTGGCCGCTTGTAATGTCTGTAAAATATCGCCGGTCATAATCATTGAGCCGCTCATCCATCAAAATATCAACATGACGGATAAACTCCTCCCGCAGAGTAAAACACAGGCTTTTGTACATATCCTCCCAATTAGTCTGGTGCGCATCCTTAAAGGAAAGGAAAATAACCGGATATCTGCCCTGAAGCCTCCGGTAGCTCTGCCCGCAGTCCCAGATCTGCTTATCTGCAAAATAGACCGAAGTATCCTCCTCACATTTTTCAAAATAAGTGCGGAGCATATCCATCATCAGCGTCTTGCCAAAGCGGCGGGGACGGGTAAAAAGATATACCTTGCTGTGGTCATCAATAATATCCCGGATCAGCAGGGTTTTGTCCACATAATAGCACTCTCCCGATACTTCCCGGTAAGAAGTGATCCCCACCGGGCATGGCAGCCGTCTGGCTGCCGCCGCTTTCACACCATAAGATGACTTTTCCCGAAGCATTGCCGGCCGCTCCACATCGGAAGGGATCATCCAGAAACGTCCTGCCTTATATGCGCCGGGAATCATTCCGTCTGCACACAGCTGATTCACCCGCCTGGGGGTAATATTCCATTGCCCTGCCAGTTCCTTTGCCCGAATAAAATCCTGCTTCATATGACCACTTCCTTCCCGAATCCTTGTTTGTTTCCTATATTATATCCTAATTTTGGGAAATTATCAAGAAACAGACAGACATTTCGGGAAATTTCAAGAAATCTGTTTGTTATTTCCTTAAAAACGGCAGTGCTGCTTTTTAACAACACTGCCGTCAGGTACAGATCTATATTCTCTTTTCTGCTTACAGTCTTTCGAAAGCTGTAAAAACTCCCATTGTGTCTTTCAGCTGTCCCAGCTCCTTTTTCAGAACCTTGTCATTGCAACTGCCCGCTGCTTCTTTGTATGTCATTGCCTCAAGATGCACGGCAACCTTAGCTGTCTCTGTTTTTTTCTCTGAATCTCCCTGATAAGTGATCTTGCAGGTAACCTGCGGACTGTCCAGCACTTCATTTTTAACAGCTGCCTCTGCAATAATCTCCTCGTCCGTCATACCGGCGTTATTATTATCCCACAGCCGCTTGTAAAGCTCTTTCGACAATTTTTTCTCATCACAGATTGCTACTTCCACGTCTTTTCTGTCCTGATCCTTCGCAGAGATGGTAAAAGATTTATAATACTTTGCCTCCACTTTCCCTGCTTTCTCCGGCACAACCTCAATGTCTACACTGCTGCTGACCTGCTTTGGTTTCTCACACTCCTCGCCCTCGATCACATAAGGCTTGTTCTTGGGCTGCAGGATACGGAAGCAGCCTTTATTTACGGAATAAGTAATGGTATCCATGTTCTGCCCCTCGCATACCAGAGGCAGATCGATCATGTAACTGATCTCTTTGTTATCATCCGAACCACTCCAGGCTTCTCCGGTTGTTCCCCCTGAATAAATGGCAGCCTGTGCCTCTCCCTTTTTCAATTCTTTTACCTCGGCAGCCTTCACCTTCATTACAAAACCACTTTCCACATTCTGGGACGGTTTATTGGTAGATATGTCCGTTTTATGGGACAGTCCTGTATTGGATAATATCTGATTCGGCAGATTGCCAAAACCGATACCTGCCACCAATGCCGCGCATGCTACCAGCGCAACGGCCGGTCTTACATAATTTTTCTTTTTCTTCATAGGATATTCCCCCTTTTCAAATCTTACTTTAATCTCGTTATCATTTACCTCCGGGGTAAGGGCCTGCTGTAAAATCTGGTCTAATTTTTTGTCATTCATATTACGAATCCTCCATTTGCCGGCAACCCTCGTCCTCCGGGCCGTCAGGCATAATCACTGCCAATTTCATTTTCAGAATACTCTTTGCTTTACGCATCCGGCTTTTCACGGTGCTTTCCGGAATATGCAGACATTCTGCAATCTCCTTAAACTTCAGTCCTGCAGAATAGTAAAGATAAACAACTGTGCGGTATTTTTGCGGTAATGCCTGCACTTGTCTCTGTACCATTTCCGTCATTTCCTTCTGCAAAAGCTGCTGCTCCGGTTCCTCCGAACTTTCCCCTGACATATGAAATCCATTTTCCACATGTTTTTCATAGCTTTCAAACGCAGCGATCCGGTGTCTCCATGCAAATTTTCTTTTTTTGTTTTTCCATATAAGGATGGAAACAGATAACGCATAGCTTTTCAGAGAATCATTTTTATTTAGTTTATCAACCTGCTCCCACAGCGTTAACATTGTATCCTGGTAAAGATCGTCTCCTTCTGCACATCCCCCCCGCATTCATCCGGCAGAATCGTAGAATATCTTTTCCACTTTCGGACACAAACTGGTCAAATTCCTGTCTTGTCACGTTTCCCTTTCCTTTCCTCTTTCCTCGACGTCTCGGTTAGAATCCTTACACTTTAATATTGTAATAATCCGAAAAAAAGTTTTAAAATTATAAAAAATTTCCTATAAAGCCAAAAACAGCCGGACCATACCATCCCCAACCGTTATAATCTTTGAGGACGGTACAGCCGGCTGCCCCGTTCATTCTATGATCAACTCCCAAAGTACGAAAAATGCATATAATCCTTCCGGCTGCCCCACAGCCCTCTGGAAAATCCATATTCTGCAAATGCATTTTCAATGTCTCCGTTTCGCTTGATGGAATACGCATATTTCTTTGGATTCCAGCATTTTCCTACGGTTGGTTTTCCGTTGTCAAACATGGCATTATAGTTGGAATTGATATCAACGGCAAGTCCCTGTCCATGCTGGCCGGTTCTCCAGCTATAGCAGCCCAGTTCATAGATCGGTGCCTTTTCCTTTCCATGATAGATCTTCTGGAAGATTTTTTTCAGGGTCGGTGCCACACCTTTATTACAGGTAAGATATTTCGTTTTCGTGATCTTCCTGCCGGACATCCCGCTGACAAAATCCCACACCTTCACCTTAATGGTGGTCATATGTTTCTGTGCCTGACCGGAGGTTTTATATTCTCCTTTGTTCAGAGAACCATAGACTCGCTTCTGCCTGCTTTCAAAGCTTTCCTTGCGATAACCATAATAATCGCCATAAACGTTTTTTTCCTGAACGGCTCCCTCCGATTCGGATCCTTTCACATTGCAATATGCCATAATCCGCACACCATAACACTTTCCATTGGATACCGTCCGGGTCACAGTCGTATTTTTATTACCGGAAACAACTTTGTACTTTTTCCATTTGGCATTATCCGCACCCGTCATGTATACTACATAGCCCTTTGCGTCCACTACCGGGTTCCATTTGATCTTCATGCGTTTTGGAGAAATACATCGGGCAGAAATATTCTTCGTTCCCTGTAGCAATGGAATGCCGCTCATCACAGAAGAAAGAACTCCCGCCGTCATCACACCCTCATTGATCGAATAGGCATATATTCTATAATAATAGGTTCTCCCTGTTTCCAATCCGGTATCTTTATAGGCGGTACTGTCACTGTCTGTCTGCGCCACCTGCTGATATCCTCCGGCTTCCGTAACACTGCGCTCGATCACATAACCCACTGCTCCCTCGACCTTTTCCCAGGTAATACGGAGAGACGATCTGGTTTCCTGCATCACCTTCAGCCTCTGCACCTTCTCCAACGGATATACAATACCAACCGGTTCCGAAAATGCACTGTAAGCCGTCTCCAAAGCATATGTCACAAAACCTTCATCCGGCACAAATTTCCTGGCCTTTTTGGTATAAACAGCACGAACTTTATAGTATGTAATCTGCCCCTTCCGCAACAATGTCACCTGCGCCTCTGTTCCAGTGACACTCTGCACCGGCGCATATTCTCCATTGCGGTTTCCCACACAGGAATATATCTCATAATGATCCAGATAACGGTTCTGATCTCCGTTCCATTTTAATGTATAGGATAACTCTGCATCCAATGGCACATACGTAAGCGTCGGCTGATATGTTCCATCGGTCAGTGGTTCTGTCGTTGGAACCGGCGAATCCCATGGCTTCGCCGACGGTGTCGTAACAGGCTCCGTACCCAGAGTATCCACCGGTTCCTGTGATGGTGCTGCACTGTTCGTCGCTGCCGGTGTCCGTGGTGGTACTGTACTTTCCCCAGCTGCGGGTGTCCGTGGTGGTGCTATACTCTCTGTTACACCCGGTGTATGCCACGGTCTTGCCGGCTCCAGAGGGTGGGGCATCTGTCCGGGATTCCTCGTTGGCTTATCCTTCAGATCCTCGCCGTTACCTTGTGCCGGATCCTCCTGCGGAGATTCCGTACGCATTCCCACCGGCTTCGGTCTTAACGTCTGCAGACTTTCCTCTGTATCTGCGGCCCCTCTCACGATACCGGTAGATCCCATCTGGCTTATCAGTATCGCTGTAGCCAGCAACACCATCCATTTATTTTTCCGTTTCTTCATAAGACGCCTTACTTTCAAGTCGTTTTCATCACACTTCTATCTCTGTCGCAGACATTCTCTAAAAGGAAGCATCCACTATCTTCTGCTGGTTTACATCGATCACACCATAGGTGTTCAGACGCAGAAAAGGAATTACCGGCAGACTCACAAAGCTCAGAGTCATAAATGGATCGATCTCTTCAGAAATCCCCCATTCCCGCAGAATCGCTTTCATTTCCTCCAATCTACGGTCTACCTCTTCCAGCGGAAGCGTTGACATCAACCCGGCAATCTGCAGCGGAAGATCTGCAACAATCTCTCCATTCAAAGCGATCGCCAGACCACCCTCATTTTCAATGACACGGTTCGCCGCGCAGGCAATATCCTCATCATTCGTTCCGGCAATCACCAGATTATGGGAATCATGTCCCACACTGGTAGCAACCGCACCCTTTTTCAGACCATATTTTCCCAAAAAACCTTTGCCGATATGACCAGTATTTTTATGACGTTCCAAAGCGACGATCTTTACAATATCTTCATCCGGATTTACACCGTCGGCACAGCCCTCCTGACATGTCCATCCGGCAATCCGCTCTGTGGTGAGAAGCTCATGGGCATTCAGATCGATCACCCGGATATGCTCTCCCTTTTTTTCCATAGCAAGCCGGGAAGCCTTCACCGGATCTACATGGAAGGAATGATATACCCGCTCCCGTATTGTCTGTCCCATTTCCGGGACAGAACTCCCCTTAAGACTCTTTCCTGCTTCAGCTGCAAGGACACCATCCTTGTATACCTCCAGCACATTCAGATCCGTCAGATTATCAAGCACGGCAATATCTGCACAATAGCCCGGTGCAATAGCTCCATTATTGACAAGTCCGAAATATGATGCTGCATTATAGGTTCCTGCCTTGATCGCAATGATCGGATCAGCACCTCTCTGTACAGCTTTTCGTATAATGGCATCAATATGACCATCCCGAAGCAGATCACAAGGATGCTTATCATCTGTCACCAACATGATCCGCTGGGCATAAGGTGCTTCAAAAAGCGGAAGCAATGCCTCCAGATTATGAGCTGCGGTTCCCTCACGCACCATAATCCACTGGCCTCTTGCAAACTTCTCCTTTGCCTCCTCTGCATTGGAACACTCATGATCCGAGCGGATGCCTGCTGCCACATAGCCGTTAAGCTCCTGACCCGACAGCAGCGGAGCGTGTCCGTCAATAATCCTCTGATGCTCCAGAGTAACATTTATCTTATCGAGGATTGCCGGATCAGCCTGATTCACCCCGAAGGAATTCATCATTTCTGCCAGACCGATCACACGGTCATTCTCATAAAACTGTGCAATATCTGCTGCTTCCAGACAGGCACCGGCCTCATCCAGTCCGGTGGAAGGCACACAGGACGGCACAACAAAGAACACGTCCATTGTCATATCCTGTGTATACTTCAGCATAAACTCAATTCCCTCACAGCCTGCCACATT
>JBNMJP010000109.1:0-6638 GCA_050873905.1 Jutongia sp.
ATTTAGCAGTGATATCACCGTTGAGATTGGCGGCGACACCACAAAGCTCTCCAAAGCACTGGAAAGTGTAAACAAGTCAATCAAGGGGACAGGCTGCTGTTGATGGTGCCATCTCTGAAGAACAGGCAGTAAAGCTTAGGCAATGCCTGAATCACATCGATGAATTAGAAATGCACAAAACACCCACAGCCAAAAACCTCGTTTCATGGGTAGGATGTTGTCCTCGTAACGACCAAAGCAATCGCAAGATTAAGTCCACTAGGATTTCCCGTGCGGGTTCCTATTTTAAACCAGTTTTGGTGCAGATTGCAAATGCTTTGATCAAATCCAAGAAACATCCTGAATTTACTACCCGGTATCGTCGTATCAAAGCACTTAATTTGATGAAGCAACGAGGCTGCATTATCAAAGATGATGTTGTTCCTGTTACCTGATTAGGTGTTGTGTCTATATTTAATTTTTAAAACCGGCTGCTTAGGCGGTTTATTTGCTATATGTTTTTTGTATTTAATCATTAAAAAGCTTTTTAGGCGTTATTTGTAATTAGTCTTTGCAAAAAGAGAACCCTGTTTTTCTTCTTGACTTTATGAAATACCTGATTTAATATACTCGTAAATAGGTAACTTACGAGTTACTAACCCATGAGTGTAGTAAATGGAGGTGAGCAAATGAGTCGGTTTTATTGTCGTGAAGGTGAACTTAGAAAGTTGAATAAACGATATGCAGGAGATAAGTTTGAATGCGTTGTCATCTACGGAAGGCGGCGTGTTGGTAAAACGGCGCTGATCAATGAGTTCTGCAGGAATAAGCCGGTAATTTTTTTCTCCGCCTTAAACACAACAGGAAAGGAGAATCTGGCGGCTCTTTCAAAGGCGATCATGAGCTTTGAACGTCCGGATACGGACTTGGCACCTGAGTTTGGGTCTTATGATGCCGCCTTGGATGAGTTGACAGCACTTTCAAGGGATAAACGTATTATATTTGTTATAGACGAGTATCCATATCTTGCAAAGGCAAAGCCTGCTATTTCAGCAATGTTGCAGCACATCATTGATCATAAATGGGCAGAATCAAAGATGTATTTGATCCTTTGCGGTTCATCTATGAGTTTTATGGAAAGTCAGGTGCTTGGGAGTCAAAGTCCTTTGTATGGAAGAAGAACTGCCCAGTTTAAAATTGAGCCATTGAATTATAGGGAAACAGCGGTATTTCATCCGGATCTGTCAGCCGAAGATAATTCCCTGATCTATGGAATTACAGGAGGAGTTCCTCATTATATCAATAAGCTGGATGTAAAAGATAGTGTGGATGAAGCGTTGCTGGAGAATTTTTTTGACCGTTCCAGCTATCTGTATGAGGAGCCGGGAAATTTGCTAAAACAGGAACTTAGGGAGCCGGCCATCTATAATGCAATTATTAAAGCGATTGCAGAGGGAGCGTCCAGAATGAATGACATCAAGATGAAGGTTGGTGAGGAGAACTCGATTATATCGAAATATTTGAAGACTCTGATTGATCTTGGCATTGTCAAAAAGGAGACTCCGATTGCAGAAAAGCCGGGCAGGAAAACCATCTATTTGTTAGCAGATAATTTTTTTCGGTTTTGGTACCGATTTGTGCCGGTAAACATGAGTGCGATTGATTCCGGCAGAATTATAAAGATATATCCGCATGCTGTAAAGCAGCATTTTTCGGATTATATGGGATTGGTTTTTGAGAAGATGTGTCAGGATTATCTGCTTTATTATTTGGATAACCTTCCAATTGAACTTAGTGAAATCGGTCAATGGTGGGGAACAGATCCAAGGAAGAAAAAGCAGGTACAAATTGATATTGTCGGAACGCCGGTCGGGGGAAAAGAATATATTATCGGTTCGTGTAAATATAGAAATGAGAAAATTGGTTTGGATGAGCTTGATCTGATCAAGGATTATGCATCGGTTTTTGGAAAGGGAAATCGTTATCATTATTATATTTTTTCGAAAGGCGGGTTTACGGATGGGCTCCTGCAGGCTCGGGAGCGAGGCGAAGTGAGGTTGGTATCGCTGGAGGACCTTTATCAGTGTGATATTTCAGGGGTCTCCTCTTAAATATGGGGTTAATCATAATCACCAAAAATCATCCTACAGCAGGAGTATCGGGAGAAATATAACGAGGGCTTGGAAGCTGGAATTGAGCAAGGATTAGAACGTGGCATTAGGATTTTGTACTGTGATATTCACATGACAATTCCGGAGATACTTCGGGAAATGAAGACGGTTGTGGAGCGGGCGGATTATTCTGAATACAATAAACCGCCCAGCATACCCTGACAGATATCCCATAGTCTTTTATCTTCAAGGTATATCTGAAAACGTACCATTTCATCCAACGGAGAGACCATGAGATTTGAGGATGTTTTTGCCAAAAAGAGATCAAAGGAGTTTAGGTATCTTTTGGGAAGGCAATGACAGATCTGCTTCCAGATCTGTTCCTGTTTAGAATCCCAGGAGTATATGCCGTTTCTGGTGCTTATGAAGTTTTTGAGGACAGTGAGGATGGCAGCATACAGGGGATTCTTTTTTTGCGTTATCCCCTGGGAGTTTTTACTGGGAAAATCATGGATCAGCCTGGTAACGGTGAGAACATCCCTTAGATTTTTGATCTTTTTGGAGGAGATGATCTGTTCTCGCAGAAACGGCTGATATTCTGCCTGCATAAGCCAATATCCAAATTGAATGGGATATTCCATATGTACCAGTATGTAGTTTAAGAGAAGAGCAGTTCTTCGCTGTGGGGTGCATGGCTGCAGCATGTGATCCAGGGTCTCCAGATGTTGTTCCATGGCCTGGTTGATTTCCTTTTTTGATTTTGTATTTGGGAGTTCCGGATGATTTCTCTGCTGCGCATAATCGCGAACATCCTTTGTAATAGGCCAGACGGCATAGTAAAATCCTGTATTTGCCTGAATGGTATCTCCATCTTTGAGAAGGCGTGAGGTGAGAGCACGGGATGGAAAGTATTCCAGGATCCATGAGGAAAGATTAAAAAGAACCAAATGGGTAGAGTCTTCAAAAACTAAATTTTCAAATTTGAATGGATCGGTATCCGCAATGAGCTTCACGGCATATAAAATCTCACAATACTCCGGTTCGTAAAATTCACCCTCAAAACGGGTGAGAAAACTGTATTTATTCGGAAAAGAAGCATCGGTGAAGGCAACATTGATATGAAAATCGGGATTATTACTGCATAGAAGCATTCGAAGTCCTCCGTAAAGGAGCGGCATCCAGCCGGCATCGATCAGGGCATTTTTCAGGGCTTCGTATGCGGTAGAACGTCTGCGAAGCAGAGCCAATACAAGAATGACCACCAGCCGGTTTTTGACACGTCCTACTGTATTTTCTAAGATGGGAGTGGCCTCCCGCAGGATTGTTTTGCAGCTTTTGTTTTTGAAAATTTTACAGATTTCTTTGTGGGAATCCTGGGAACGATTTCCACGCAGAACCGCTTTTGCAAGTGTGGTAATATCATTTTCATTCATACTTCATTTCCTCCTCGTCGATCAGGTTGTCCGGAAGCCAGTTACAAATAGTCTTCAGGATTTCTTTTGCACTTTTATGGGGCAGTCTCTGAATACAGTAAAAATTCCGGTCCAGAGAATTCAGAGAGGTGCCAATGGAAAGACCGGAGTAGTCACTGCCTGTGCGGGCAATAAAAAATCGGTCATGGATAGGAGAAGCCGTTTGCAGAAAGCGCAGCTTTTTTTGATGATCGGTGTCAAAAGCGTTCTGTATTTTGTAATCCTGCCTGCACAACTGCTTTAGCTCCTTTGGACTATAGGTGCCGGCGGCCTGCCTGCTATAAAATACAATGTTTGTCTGTGGCGCCGGGCAGTTTGCGGACAAGCGCAGCCAGTCGGTCATTTTGTGTATATCATGTCCTCTATCGGTAAAGTAAGAATCAAACAGCCAGATTTCGTCGGCTGCCTGAAAGAGGAAATCCGCAATGGCACGAAATGCTATATTTTTCTCATTTGGTGAGATAAAAAGAAAATCATCGGTATGCCTGTTGCTGCGGATTTTGTGTGTCAGCATGGTATTGTGCTCCGATAATGTCTTTATCACAGGGTCAGGAATTTCTCCGATTGTGCGGTGTTCTTTGCCCCAAGGAATAGTAATATCAAAATGATCCTGAAGAGCTTTTAAAGGAATTCGCTTCACGCTGTTTCCAAAGGAAAATGACATTTCCATGGTACGCATATAAGATATATCCGTGTTGCTATAGAACAAACGACCCTCCTTGTAGACCAGAATATCGTGGGAGTGCCAGTCGCAGTCTGTTTTTATTTCATATTCTTCTGCATTTTCTGAAATATTTATAATGCGGCTTTCGATGATATTATGATCCTTCTTAAAAGAAATGATGATCGTCATGCCGGCTTCTACATGGGGGAGAATAACAGAGTGTTCCCGGTTACTGTGATAGTCAAATTTCTGCGGAGAGAATAAAAAGGTATCCCCCAGAAAAATTGGTTTTTCGGAGAGGTCCATTCCGGCATATTTTTTGATAAAATCAATGATATTGCAGAGTTCCTCCTCCGAAATTGTAGAACCGTTCTTTGGAAAGATTACGGAAGGTTTTTTCAGACATATGTGGTGTATCATGTCGGCACATGCCTCGCTTCCGTAGGGATTATAGAGGGCTTTGGGGGTGAGAAGCATGTGTTCCTCCCAGGCGTAATCTGTGGATTGTGCCCAAACTTCGTCCGGAACATATTCTTCGGAAAATCGAATGATATATTTTCCAATATGTTCTGAGCGGCTGTGATGTGGTGTGTGAAGATCATCCGGAAAATGATTATGGTATATGGTTAAAATGGTTTTGTTTTTATAAGATATGGTATCTCGGATCATGGTATTCACCTCCTATTTTTAGAATAACATAGGAGAAAGAAATATTCTACTACAGATAGAGAGGTTGAAAAAAGAAAACCTATGCCGTCAATTACCGGCACAGGTTTCTTCTTTTTCGGATAATATAATACATTTCGTTTTCCATTGCCATCACCTTTTCCAGAGGAACGCTTTTAAATACCGGGATCTTCATTTTAAATTTGATCCAGATAACGGAATAAATAAATAACACTAAAAAGGTGATGCCGGTCACAAGCCAGATCATCAGGCGTTCCGTAGGATCGGTGGAAATATTTACGATCATGTATATGGTGCCGGCAATACCGATCAGCGGAAGAACCGGACCAAAGGGAACCTTGAAGGTGCGGGGAGCTTTTGGCAGGCGGTGGCGCAGCACCAGTACATCAATATGGGCAAAGATGTAGGAAACCATCCAGAAAACGGAACCGACTAGGATCAGAAAGCTGATCAGCTTAGAGGAATCATTACTGATATATCCAAAAAACAGGATCAACAGACTGACAAACCACACACCGATATATGGGACATTGTTTTTATTTGTCTTTGCAAAAAACTGTGGCATCATATTCATTTTTGCCATGCCCTGACAGATATTGGCAAGCCCCTGTACACTGGAATTCTGGGTGCTGACCACAGCAAGGGCGGCAACCAGCGTCATCCACAGTTTTCCGGGAGTACCGAGCAGATTCATACCATAGAGAAGATGCGGTGCTGGTGATTCCGTAAGTTCTTTCCATGGCGTATAATTGTGAAATCCAAAGATCATCACGGACTGCACGGCGCACATAATGGCGAGTCCGATAAACATTCCCAGAGGCACATTGCGTTTTGCATTTTTAACATCCTTGGAAATAGGGATAGCGTATTCGGCACCGATAAAAAGCCAGAATGCCACAGCGATCATCGGAATAATGTCCGCAGGATTGGTGGTCATATAATATGGCTGGTCGACTTTGACGCCGGTTCCCATGCCAAACGCACCGATCAGTCCCATAAAAAGCATTGATCCAAGGAGCAGATAAGCTACCAGATCCTGTATCTTCGCAAACATATCGACACCCTTCAGATTGGCGATCAGCAGAATAACCGTAACGAGGAAGGTGTACCAAAAATTGGATATAGGCAGATGAAGAATCTCACCCATCGCGTAGGAAAAGATTGAAGCCTCGACACCGGCGGAAAGTACATTACAAAGAATATATCCACCAACCATAGAAACCATCGTTGGCACCGGTCCAAGGCTGGTGAGAGTATATTGCGCCAGACCACCTGTAGTATTTGGCATCAGGGCGTTGAGCTCGGACATAGAAGCGATAGAGATCATATTCAGCATACAGGCAATGATCATGGCAAAGATAAAAACAACGCCAATATTGCCCGCACCCTGTCCCAGAGAAACCAGACAGCTTGTTGCGATAACTAACCCCACGGAGACAGAAACCACATTTCTGACTCCTAATTTTTTTTCCTCCATAAGTACCTCCGATCCTGCGCTTAGAGTGCGTCTACACCCTCATCGCCTGTGCGGACACGAATCGCATTATCAATATGATAGACAAAAATTTTTCCGTCACCAATATGACCGGTGTAAAGCTCCTTTTTGATCAGATCAAGAATCTCGTCAAGACGGCTGTCATCCACAACCACATTGATCTGCTGCTTTGGCAGAAGCTCCATTTCATAACGCTCATCAACCTCGTATTCGCGGGTACCCTTTTCACG
>JBNMJP010000110.1:0-6538 GCA_050873905.1 Jutongia sp.
ACAATAAACATCAGAACAGATCCCAGTACGTTGAAGGACAAATGCAGGCAGGCTGCTCTTTTCGCCATCTTATTTCCGGAAAGACTGGTAAGCACTGCAGAAATACAGGCTCCGATATTACATCCAAGGATCATAAAGAATACATGGTGAATATCCACAATACCCTGTCCACACAGAGCGATCAGAATACCAACCGTCGCTGACGAGCTCTGCAGAATGGATGTAACTACAAATCCAAAAAATACACATAAAAACGGATTCGATAACTGACCCAGTGTCGAGGTAACCAGCGGTGCGTCCTTGACGATACCCACGGCGGAGGACATGGTTCCCATACCGATAAACAGGATACCAAAGCCTACGATCACCTCACCAAATTTCTTAACCATAGGATGCTGCATAAACATCACCATGATCACACCGACTAAAAGAATCACCGGAGCGTATTTGGACATATCCAGAGACAGAAGCTGACCGGTTACTGTGGTACCGATATTGGCACCGAAGATCACGCCGATTGCCTGAGAAAGATTCATCAGACCGGCATTTACGAAGCTGACCACCATAACGGTTGCTGCATTGGACGACTGGATCACTCCGGTAAAGATAATACCCACGATCAACGCGGAAAATCTCGTCTTTGTCAATGTCTCCAGGATGCCACGCATCTTATCGCCGGCAACCTTCTGAAGACCATCACCCATCAGTTTCATTCCGTAAAGGAACATGCCGAGTCCGGCAATGACGTTCAATATCGCTGTAGAATACTCTGCACTCATCTTTTGACCTCTCTCTCTGTACAATCTCCCCGGCCATGGATTTTATTTTTGACCTGTACATATTTACACACATTATTTTTCCCTTAACTATGTTAAACGATTCTTACAAAAGATACAAGCAGATTTTACATATTTTACATATTTTTTACACAGCGTTTTCATTTTCTATTGTTTGATTATCCCCTTAAAATATGATACCATTCGTTTAAACATATCTTCGGGAGGAATAAATATGCTGTCATTTCACTTAACACCCGACTCCGGGACACCCCTTTACAATCAGATCTATGAACAGATCCGGATGCGTATCCTGCAGGGAGAACTTCCGGCGTCCGCCAAGCTGCCCTCAACCCGCAGTCTTGCCGCTAATCTTGGAGTCAGCAGAAATACCATCGATACAGCCTATTACCAGCTCCAGTCAGAGGGGTATATTGATTCTGCTCCCAAAAGCGGCTTTTATGTCAGCGATATCACTCCTGCAGATTACCGGAACCAGCCGGAAAAACCGCATTCCGAATCCGCAGTATCTCCTGAAGCTTCCCAGACAGCCGATCCGGAGGCTCCGGAATATCTCTATGACTTTAATCCGGATCACATTGATATCAGCCACTTTCCCTTTTCTGTCTGGAGGCGGCTTTCCCGACAGGTTCTGACCGAGGATCAGTCTGTTTTCCTGCCGGGTGATAATTACGGTGATCCTCCGCTGCGGGATGCCATCTGCAGCTATGTCCGTCTCTCCAGACAGGTCTCCTGTACACCGGAGCAGATCGTGGTGGGTGCCGGTGTGGATTATCTGCTGCAGATGCTGTCACTGGTATTTCGTTCCCTTCATATGGATCATATCACGCTGGAATCCCCGGGATATACCCAGGCGGCACATATCTTTCACAACAACGGGCTGACTATTTCTCCCGGTACACTAGACAAAAACGGACTGACAACCGATTCCATCTCTCCGTCAAGCTCCCTTGTCTATGTCACGCCGTCCCATCAGTTTCCTATGGGAGCCGTCATGCCGTACGGACGCCGTCTGGAGCTGCTTAGCTGGGCAAAGTCATCCCCGGACCGTTATATCATTGAGGATGATCACGACAGCGAGTTTCGTTACCGCGGCAAACCGATTCCTGCCATGCAGGGTATGGACAGCCAGCGGGTTATTTATATCGGTACCTTCTCCAAAGCGATCGCACCGGCGATCCGCGTGGGTTATATGGTTCTTCCTGCCGATCTGCTGGAACAGTACCGTCTGATCTGCGGTCACTACTCCTGTACAGTATCCCGTGTGGATCAGGCGATCCTGACCCATTTTATCCGGGACGGATATTTTGAAAAACACGTAAACCGTATGCGAAAGCTCTACCGCAGCAAACACGATCTGGTGCTTGACTGCCTGCAGCCACTGATCCAAAAACACCATTTAAAACTTCAGGGGGAGCATGCCGGAATGCATGTCACGATATGCCTCCCGGATGATATCTCCGAAACAAAACTGATCAAAAACGCCCGCTGTCAGGGCATTCATCTGTATGGTATCCGGGATCATTATCTGCCAGATCATATTCCCGCCCACCCGGAGGAAGCGATCCTGCTTGGCTATGCCGGACTCACAGAAGACGAGATCAAAAAAGGCATCCGTCAGTTGACGGACACCCATATCTTTACTGCTTCGTAACGGAAGCTGTATTCCTATTACTAATTTTTGTGTTTATGGTATCTGCGGTGCTGTGGATAACAATTTCTCCGCTTTTCTTTTATCCCGTGATATCTGAGCTTTCAGCTCCTCCAGACTGTCAAACCGCTGTTCCGGCCTCAGGAAATCAAGAAAATAAACGGTCATCTGCTTTCCATACAGATCTCCTTCAAAATCTAACAGCGTCGTCTCCACATTGGCACAATCCGCACCGATCGTCGGCTTGACACCAACATTGGTCACGCCTCCGTAAATCTTCTCATCTACCTCTACTCTCGTAGCATAAACACCATATACCGGCAAAAGCTTCTGTTCACCCGGAAGCAGATTCGCCGTTGGCATTCCAATGGTTCTTCCCAGTGCATTTCCATGCACTACCTCTCCATGGACAAAATAAGGATCTCCCAAAAGACGATTTGCCTTCTCAATTCTTCCCTGCGCAAGCTCCCCGCGGATCCTTGTGCTGCTGATCACCTCTCCGTCTTCCTTTATCTTTGGAAACACACAAAGCTCATAACCATACTGCGGCGCATACTTTGACAGCATGTCCACATCTCCCCGCCGTTCCTTTCCAAAGTGAAAATCCTCTCCGACACAGATCAGCTTTGCGTCCATCCGTTCCACCAGCATCTCCCGGATAAATGTCTCCGGAGTCATGGATCTGGTTTCCTCGCTGAACGGGAATAATACCTCCCGCTCCACGCCCAGACGTTCCAAAAGACTTCTTTTTTCCTCTTCCAGATAAATCTGCTTTCCTTTCAGAATGCCATCAAAGGTAAACACCGTCGCATGAAGCTCCGGATGCTCCAGGATCCTGTCCAGCAAAAGGCGATGCCCCCGGTGAAAGCCATCAAACTTTCCCAGAGACACCGCACTGTTTTTTATTTTAAAATCAAGACCTTTTATGATTTCCATAATAATCTGTCCCTTTCGCTGCTTTTAAAACATCTTGCGTACCCGGAGATCTCTGTCCCCTTTTTGGTACACTGCCTTAAAGCAGCCATTTTCGTCATATACCAGAAACTCCTGCCCTTCCACCAGATCCCGAATACCGGTCGTATTTTCTCTTCCCGGATAGTCCTGTAAAAAGAACTCCAGCAATGGATTTCCATTGGAAAGCTTCGCTGCAAATTCATCCCTGATCTGAAATGCCGGATATTCCGGAAATAGCGCATCCACCGAAAGGATCTGCTGCTCCAGCTCATTCTGCCCCGTCAACGCTTCGATCTGCTCCAGTGTTATGGCATTTTCCAGTGTAAAGACACCGACCCGTGTCCTCTGTAAAGACTCCATGGCTCCAAAACAGCCAAGCTTCTCTCCGATATCATGACACAGCGTCCGGATATACGTTCCCTTGGAGCACGTAACATCCATGGTCAACAATCCCTTTGTCTGTCGATACTCCACCAAATTGATGGAATAAATCCGGATAGGCCGGGGCTTTCTCTCCACCGTCTTTCCCTCACGGGCAAGTTCATAGAGCTTTTTGCCATTGACCTTCAGTGCCGAATACATTGGCGGGATCTGAAGCTGGTCTCCCACAAAGCCTTCCAGCACCTCTTGCAGGCGTTCCTGTGTCACCTGGGAAAAATCTCCTTTTTCCAGAATCTCTCCCGTCATATCCTGTGTGTCTGTACTTACCCCCAGACGGCATACCGCCCGGTATGTCTTGTCCTTATTGGTCAGAAGATCACACACCTTCGTGGCTTTCCCCAGACAAACCGGAAGCACACCGACCGCCTCCGGATCCAGTGTGCCTGTATGACCGATCTTTTTCTGATGAAGAATTCCCCGCAGCTTGGCTACCACGTCATGGGAAGTAAAACCCTTTTCCTTATAAACATTGATAATGCCATCCATCCCGTTTTCTCCTCTATGAGACTCCTGCTTTCCTGTGCCGTCCAAATCCGGCACGCTCTTCTGTTCTATTCCATCTGAAACTCAATATGTTCCGTAATGTTATTAACCACATCATGCAGTGATCCCCGCATAGTACAGCCGGCAGCCTTGACATGACCGCCTCCGCCGAAATAAACAGCAATCTTGCTGACATCTACAAAGTGATTGGAACGCATGCTGACCTTGTATTGCTGGTCATCGATCTCCTGCAGCAGAAGTGCCACCTCGACCCCCTTCGTCACACGAAGCTGATCAATGATGCCCTCAATATCCTCCGTCTGCGCCCCATAAAACTCCAGCATTCTCCGGGTTACCGTGGCAACGATCACACGACCTTCCATCAGACGCATGCTGGTGAGAAGCGTTCTGCCCAAAAGCTGCGTCTGGGTATATGTTCTCTGATAAAAACACTCATCAATATATTTCCAGAACGGAACACCCTTTTCCATCAGACTGCCTGCGATCTCCATCGTCTTTTTGGAGGTATTGGAATACCGGAAGACTCCGGTATCCATAATAATACCAATATAAATCGCTTCTGCAACCGGAAGATCAATAAATTCCTCCTCCATCAGCCCGTAAAGCACCTCACAGGTAGAGCTGCTGCCGGCTTCCACATAATTTTCCATGGCATAGCCCAGATTGCTGACGTGATGATCGATGCATGCTGTCCGTGCGGCTGTATCAAAAAAGCACTCTGCCTCCCCCAGCCGGTCTTTGGAACTGCTGTCCAGTGACAGGAACAGATCCACCGGTTCCTCCGGAAGCTGTTCTACAAATATCGAATGATCCGGATCCAGAAAACGATACACCTCCGGAACCTTTTCCACATAAGCACTGATCTGTGCCTCCGGATAAAGCTTTTTCAGATACAGATAGGAAGCGACTGCGGCTCCCACGCAATCGCCATCCGGGCGGAGATGTCCTGCAATAAGAATTGTGTTTGCTCCCTGTGCAATTTCTCTTAATCCTGTCATCTGATAACCGCCTTCCTGCTTTTTACTGTTCTTCTTCTTTCTTTAATTCGTCAATTCTCTTTGACATATTGATTCCATACTCGATGGAATCATCCATCACAAAGGTAAGCTCCGGTGTATTACGGAGATTCAACTGCTTTGCAAGCTGGGAACGGATATGGGAGGAAGCACTGAGAAGCCCCTGATGGGTCTTCTCTCTGTCCTCGTCATTTCCAAGTACACTGACAAATACCTTTGCAAACTTCAGATCCGGAGTTACCTCTACGGAAATCACAGAGGTCATCGGATGAATTCTCGGATCCTTGATGTCCTGAGCAATGATCTTGCTCAGAACTCTCTGTACCTCCCCGTTCATACGGGAATATTTAATACTGTTTTTTTTCATATATAACTCCATTCTGCCATAGAAGTGCTGTCACACTATCTAGGCACCTCAACCATAATATAAGCCTCAATCTGATCGCCTTCCTGAAGATCGTTGAAATCCTGTGCAACGATACCACACTCATATCCGGCTGCCACTTCCTTCACATCGTCCTTGAAACGCTTCAGGGATGCCATCTCACCCTCAAAGATCTGCTCACCCTCACGGGTAATACGAAGCTTGCTGCCTCTCTCGATCTTACCATCCAGAACATAGCTTCCTGCGATCGTACCAACACCAGATGCCTTGAATGTCTGACGTACCTCCAGATGTGCAATGACTTTCTCCTCGTACTCCGGATCCAGCATACCCTTCATGGCAGCTTCCACATCCTCGATCGCATCGTAAATGACACGATACAGACGTACATCGACCTTCTCACGGTCTGCAATATCCTTTGCCGTATTGTCCGGACGTACATTAAATCCGATAATGATCGCATTGGATGCACTTGCCAGGCTGACATCAGACTCGTTGATCGCACCAACACCGGCATGGATCACGCGGACTGCCACCTCTTCGTTGGAAAGCTTGAGAAGACTCTGCTTCACAGCCTCAACAGAACCCTGTACATCGGCTTTAACGATGATGTTGAGTTCCTTAATATTACCTGCCTGAATCTGGGAGAATAATCCGTCCAGAGTCAGTTTTGCCTTTGTATCATCAAGAAGCTTCTCTCTTCCCTGAGCCACATAAGTCTCAGCGATATTACGTGCTTCCTTATCATTCTCGGTTGCCATGAAGATCTCACCGGCATCCGGTACATCAT
>JBNMJP010000111.1:0-6445 GCA_050873905.1 Jutongia sp.
ATCTCACGGTGCATAAATATCTTGCAGGTCATTTGGGGGGAGAACAGCAGCTGGCCTCTCAGATTGAGCACAATCAGATTGATATGGTGATCTTTTTGAGAGATCCCCAGTCACCAAAGTCTCACGAGCCGGATGTCATGAATGTGATCCATTTATGTGATACGTATAACATTCCGTTTGCAACAAACCTGGCGACGGCAGAGCTTTTAGTAAAGGCTTTGGAGCATGGTGATCTTGAGTGGCGTGAAATGATCAAAAAAGAAGAGGAATAAATGATTGGAACGAGAAAGAACATGAAGAATAAATGGTTAAGTGCAGGATGTATTTGTGCCGCATTGCTGGGAATCTGTACGATAATGACAGGATGCAGTGTGGATACAGTGCCGGTTTCGGATACACAGATCAGCTATGATGAGCAGGGTGCTTCAGATACATCAGATAATAACAGTTCTACAGATAGTAAGCTGCTTTCAGAGGATATCTGTATTGTTCCGAAGAAGAGCAATACAGCAACTGATGCTGCAATCACAGCAGATGCGGCACTTTTGATTGATGACAGTCGTCATAAAGTGCTTTATGCACAGAATGTGTATGGGACAGAATATCCTGCCAGTGTATCAAAGATTGCAACGGCCTTAATGGCATTAAAGTATGCAAAAATGGATGATACGGTTACGATCAGTAATAATGCATCTCATATTACAGAATATGGTGCCAGATTATGTGGATTTCAGGAGGGAGATAAGATCTCCATGAAGGATCTGTTGTATTGTATGCTGACATATTCGGGAAATGATGCTTCTGTGGCCATTGCAGAGCATATTTCAGGTTCCGAGACGGAATTCGCAACCAAAATGAATAAAGAACTGGTGTCTTTGGGAGCCAGTGGGACGCATTTTGTCAATTCCCATGGGCTTCATGATGACAACCATTACACGACAGCTTATGATCTTTATTTGATATTTCATGAATTATTAAAGTATGATGAATTTCGGGAAATCATCCGGTGCACCAAATATACAGCCAACTGGGAGAATGCGCAGGGGAAAAAGCAGTCTCTTGACATTGTTTCGTCAGATCCATATCTGACCGGCTCCAAACAACTTCCGAAGGGATTGACTGCGGTCGGAGGCAAATCAGGAGCTACGGTAAAGGCAGGTGGGTGTCTGATCATGTATTCCCAGGATAAGAAAAAAAGAGATTACATAGCGGTTATTTTAAAAGCAGATTCATCCTATGGGGCATATACACAGATGAACCATTTAATGGAATATGTAAAGAGAGGAAAGTGATCCTCTCTTTTTTCTTTTATTTTGTTTTTTACATGGTGGAACGGATTCGGCCAAAGTAGCTGATGGCATATAATCCACTCAATCCCACAACGGCATAAATGATCCTGGAAAACATACTCATATTTCCAAAGATCACACGGACCAGATCGAATTGGAAGAAGCCGATCAGTCCCCAGTTGACGGCACCGACAATAATGAGTACGAGAATGATATAATCTAATGTTTTCATAAAAACACCATACCTTTCTGTATCCGTTTACTGATACAGTTTTAGTATTTCCGGGAGGAAGAAAATATATACACTTATCTTGTCAAAATCACAAAAAAAAGATATAATAAAAAGGTTAGAACTACTTGTTTTGGAAGGAGGGATTTTGTGGCAGGAAAGCGGCATTCCGGGAATGTAGTGAAGATGAAACGCAAAAATTCAAAAGTGACCGGTTTCTTTTTGATTTTTTTTGCCATATATATCCTTTTGCAGGGGGCATTATCCCTGACCAAAGATCATGTATCTATTTATGAGGTAACCGAAAAAAAGATTGCTGACGATAATTTGGTGCGTGGGATCATTATCCGCAATGAAAAACTGGTAAACAGTGATCAGGAGGGATATATTAATTATTACGTAGCGGATGGCACCAAGGTAGGGGCACGGACGAAAATCTATTCCATTGATCAGACCGGTCAGATTTACAATCAGCTGGCTCAGGCAGATACCGGAGAAATCAAGCTGAATACGCAGAATACCAGCGATATACGAAGTGAGATTTCTGCGTACCGGGCGGCATATAGCTTGTCTAATTATGGTGAGACATATAATTTTAAATATAATCTGGACAATACGATTTCAGAGCTTACGAATGCCAGACTTCTGGATAATGTGACGAAGATTTTGAAAGAACAAGGGGGAGAAAATTCTTTTCGGTTTGGCAGTGCAGGGGAAAGTGGTATTGTATCTTATACCTCGGATGGACTGGAGGATATGGATATGAATACCATTACCGCGAAGACCTTCGAAAATACCATGGATGATCCAAAACAGTTGAGAAAGACGGAGTCCGTCAAGGCTGGATCACCAATTTATCGTCTGGTGACCAATGAAAGCTGGTCGGTGGTTTTTCCGTTGTCCAAAGAACAGTTTAAAAATATTCAGCAGGAAAAAACCGTAACGGTTACTCTGAAAAAGATTCAGGCACAGGTGACACCGCAGGTTACTACATTTACCATGGACGGCGGTTATTATGCCAGGATAGATCTCAAACGATATATGATCCAGTATATCAATAACCGCTATCTTGATCTGGAGATCAAGATGAATGATGAGGCAGGGCTCAAGATTCCCAAATCGTCTATTCTGCAGAAGGAGTTTTATAAGATACCGGCAGATTATGTGGTCACGGGACAGAGTGGAGATACTATTTTGAAGGCTGTATATAAAAAGAATGGGTCGGTGGATTACGAACCGGCGGATACAACGATCCTTTCCTTTGAGGAAGGGACAAGCCAGGCTGAGGGAGAGAAAAAGACAAAAAAATATTGTTATATTCCTGCAGATGATTTTAAAGCGGGAACGGAGATTTCTGCAGACACTCTTGGGTCCAGTCTGTTCCGGTTGTCGGAAACAGAAAAGCTGGATGGAGTGTATTGCTGCAATAAAGGCTACTGTGAATTTCGTCCGGTAGAAATCTCATATCAAAATAACGAATACTGCATTATTAAGAAAAATACATCCGGTGGTTTGTCTGCATATGACCACATTATTCTGGATCCTAAGGTGATCCGGGAGGATGATATTATTTACTAACATCACAGGGAGGACAGACGATGGTTAAAGAAAATTTAAAGATCGTAGAGGAGAATGTTCGCCAGGCATGTCTGAGGGCTGGCAGAGAGGAGTCGGAGGTGACGCTGATCAGTGTCAGCAAGACAAAGCCGGTAGAGATGATCAAAGAGGCATATGAGTATGGCAAACGAGAGTTCGGAGAAAATAAAGCACAGGAATTAAAGGAAAAATACGAGGTGCTTCCAAAGGATATCCGGTGGCATTTTATCGGACATCTGCAGACCAACAAGATTAAGTATATCATTGACCGGGCCTGTCTGATCCATTCGGTGGATTCGCTTCATCTGGCAGAGGCGATTGAGAAGGAATGTGTGAAGAGGGATACAGAGGCGGATATTCTGGTGGAAGTCAATGTAGCACAGGAGGAGTCTAAATTTGGTCTGAAGCTGGAGGATACTCTGGAGCTGGTACAGCAAATTTCCAAGCTGGAGCATTTACACATCAAGGGACTCATGACGATAGCACCATTTGTAAAGAATCCGGAAGAAAATCGTAGTATTTTTCGTCAATTAAAGCAATTGTCGGTTGACATTGGAGCCAAAAACATTGATAATGTTGATATGAGTGTTCTTTCTATGGGAATGACAGGTGACTATCAGGTTGCCATAGAGGAGGGAGCAACACATGTCCGTGTTGGTACCGGTATTTTCGGAGAGAGAAATTACGAGATTAAATAAAAGAGATGCGAGGAGCATCGGGAGGTAAAGTTATGGCAAATCCATTAGGAAATCTATTACAGTTATTAGGGCTCGGCGGCGACGAGGACTACGATGATGATTACTATGAGGATGATTTCGAGGACGATATTGATGAGGCAGAGGAGAGAAGCCTTCTGGCAGAGGAGGAGAGACGGCAGAGACGTTCTGAGCGTAAAAACAGCCGCCGGTCTTCTTACGAGGAGGACGAGCCAGAGCCACAGCCAGCGCCAGAGCCGAGACGTACTTCGGTAAGAACCGCATCCAATAAGGTGGTACCAATCCGTACAACAGCCAGAGGACTGGAGGTATGTATCTGTAAGCCGAAGAATTTTGGGGATTCCACGGATGCATGTGAGATGCTTCTTCAGGGACGGGCTGTCGTTGTCAATCTTGAGGGAATTGACATTATGGAGGCACAGAGGATCATGGACTTCATTTCCGGCTGTATCTTTGCTATTTCCGGCAAGATGCATCAGATTTCCAGATATATATTTATATTCTCGCCAGAGAGCGTGGATATTTCGGGGGACTATCTGGAACTGTCCAGAGATGATGAATTTGGGATTCCGACATTAAATAAGGAGTTCTGATCATGCAGTTGATCGTATATACCTTTCAATGTTTTTTCATTGTTCTGGATGTGGTTGTACTGCTTTATCTGTTAAGAAGTTTTCTGGTGTTATTTCCGTTTGGAGATCATATTGTGAGATTTCTGGCAGTATTGATGACACCCATGTGGTATCCTATGCAGTGGCTCATAAAGCATTCGATCTTATGTACTGCAAAGTTTGATCTTTGTCCATATCTTTTGATAGTGGTACTGACTTATTTACAGGGACTTTGTTCCCGTATTATGAACATTTTATAAATTTCAGAGGAGGGAAATTGTATGCTTACACCGATTGACATTCAAAATCATGTACTGAAATCCACGATGGGTGGATACAACAAAAAGGAGACAGATGATTTTATTGAATCGATCCAGGCCAGCTATGAACAGCTTTATAAGGAGAACAGTGATCTCAAAAAGAAGATCACAACGCTGAGTGAGGGTATTCAGTATTATAAGCAGATGGAGGGGACGCTGCAGAAAACACTGGTACTTGCTGAGCAGACAGCATCTGAGACACTGGAGACATCCAAGACAGCTGCAGCACAGGTTGAGAAGGAGTCCAGAGCAAAAGCAGAGGTAATGCTTCGTGAAGCAAAATCCCGAGCAGATGGTCTTGTTGCAGATGCACAGGAGAAGGCAAATAAGCTGACCAGAGAGTCCGAGGAGAGAGCGGCAGCATTAAAGAAAGAGTCTGAGGAGACGGCTGCAGCACTGAAAAAGGAGTCTGAGGAGAAAGCAGAAACATTAACCAGAGACTCTGAGAGAAAGGCTGAGACAGTTACCAGAGAAGCGCAGGAAAAGGCTGAGTCTGTTACCAGAGAGGCAGAGGAGAAAGCCAAAAAGGTGACCAGTGAGGCTGAGGACAAGGCAGACCGCCTGGAGAGAGATTCCCAGAGAAAAGCGGATGATCTGGTAGCGGAAGCAGAGAAAAAAGCAGAAAATATTATGTATAACGCCAAAGAGCGTGCAGATCGCATTATGGCAGATACCAAGGCATCTGCAGATGAAGTGATCAGAGATACCCGCGAGAAGACTGAGGAGAAGCTTGCAGAGTCTGGCAAGCAGCTGTCAGAGCTGACAGATATCGTACGGAAGCTGATGGGAAGTTATGACAATTATAAACAGCAGTTTAAGAATCTGTTAAATCTGCAGTTAGAGCAGCTTGACAAGGAAGAAGAGAAGTTAAATACAACCGGTCTGGAGGAGCTTCTGGAATCCCAGCAGGTAAAGATGGTTGAGGAACAGGCTGCAGCCAAGAAGAGCGTAGATGATATGGAGGAGCACACGAAGGAATTAGATCTTCCGGTGGAAGATACAGCTCCGGAGAGAGAGGATGTCAAGGAGGAAGAAAAGGATATTCTTGAGGGCGGTCTTTCTGCAGAGGCATCTGAGGAGCCGGCAGAACCAGAAGAGGACAAGTTATCATTAGACATTGATACACCGGCAACAGAGGATATTGCCACCGGAATTCATGTATCTGAGGAAGAGGCTGTTGCATATACAGCACCGGAGACAACTGCAGAGGAGGATCAGAAGGCAGAGACATCAGCAGAGGATGATATCCAGTCAAAGCTTGATGAGATTGACTCCATTGCATCAGAGGCACTGAAGGAAATGAAGCAGGAGTCGTCTGAGGATCCGTTTAATTCTGTCAACAGCATGCTGGGAACCTCCTATGATGATTTTGTTCCAGCCAATAAGGACAACGTAGAAGTGGCTGAGGAGAAGCCGGTTGCAGAGGAGGCAGCGGTATCTTCTGAGACACCGGTAGCAGAAAGTGAGTCAAAGGCAGAGGAAAGCGTGGAGACTGTATCAGAGGAGAAGGAAATTCCACCAACTACCACAGATGAACTTCCGACTGTACAGGAGACATATGATGCAGAAACTTATGTAACCAATGAGACATATTTTGGATCAGCAGACAATATGACATACTCTATTCTAGACCTTGCAGAGAAAGAAAAAGCTGTGGAGGATGAGTTTGCAAGTGGTATCAGCG
>JBNMJP010000112.1:0-6441 GCA_050873905.1 Jutongia sp.
CACTCCTGGATCAGATAGTCCTTCTCCGAATGCTCCGCTCTGGTATAATACAGCACCTGCTCTGTATAACGGTCGATACGCCGGAGCTGTTCGGTATATTTTTTGTTGTTTTCATCGGGATGATTGTGGCACAAAAGCAGAAGACTTGCCACAGGAAGCTTCACCTGATGAACCCACATTTCAATGAAATCCTTAAACTCCCGCATCACTCTGCGGCTTTCATTGACATGCTCCGTCATGGATTTGTTGGCTTCATACAGTGCCTCCTTCAAAAGCTCTCCATCATAAAACCGGGGGCTTTCCAATGTCTCTAGCACCAGATATTTCTGATCCATCCGGTCCAGATTTTGAAAAAGCCTCCGGTAAAAGGAGTTTTTACGGCAATAATCATAAAGCAGACAAAAAAGCCCCGCTGCCAGAGGCACCAGTTCAACCACCAGAAACAGCTCTGTTCCCACCTGACATGCCGCCATAAAAACCGCTTCTATGATCATCGCCACCATAAATATAAAGATCTCCACACGTTTATCCTGCAAATAGCGTTTTCCATTCATAAGCGTTCTGCAATCCTTTCTGAGTGTCTACACTAATACATAGCCCTGTTTTTTTCTGGTCTCTATCACATCAGGATATCCCATCTGCTCCAGCTTTGCACGAAGTCTGCTGATGTTTACCGTCAGTGCATTGTCGCTGATATATTCACTGTTGTCCCATAATTCGGTCATAAGATCATCCCTGGATACGATCTGTCCCTGATGATGAAGCAGAACCATAAAGATCAGCATTTCATTTTTCGTGAGGACCATCTGATCCTGTCCACGATTTAGGACACCCTTCGCCTGCCGGATCTCAATGTCCCGATAATGGTACAGATCTGCCCCGGTATTTTCTGTCCGTTTAAGAATCGCCTGAATCCGCAGTAAAAGTATCGTCGGATTGTAAGGCTTCGTAATATAATCATCCGCACCGTAGCTCATAGAAAGCACCTCATCCAGCTCCTCCGTGCGGCTTGTCACCATGATCACCGGGATTTCCGACTTCTGGCGAAGCTCCCGCAGCACCTGTTCTCCATTCATTTTAGGAATATTGATATCAAGAAGCACCAGATCCCCGCCACTGTTTAATATCTCCGATACCGTATGTGCAAAATCAGTCACAGCCACCGGCTGATAGCCTGCATTTTCCAGAAGTGCGCACAGCTCCTCCCGGATCACTTTCTCATCCTCCACGATCACTATTTTTTTCATAAAATTCCCTGCTCCTTTACTGCTCCTTCAGAAATTTGCAGCCTGTAAATCTGCAATCTTATACTTCCGGTGGATTCTCCCGGATATATTCCTCCATAATCGCTGCTGCCATGGCCACCAGATCCGGACATGGCCGTTTTTTATAATACTCCTTTGTCCGTCTGGATGGCACCGGATCGTCCTTGCCCTTTCCCAGCCCCAGGATCTCCCGGCATACAATAGAGCCGTTGCGCTCTCCATACTCCCCCGCCAGTTCCTGAATCCTCGCATAATGCTCTGATTTCGCCTCGAAATTCTTCGGCTCATCATATCCGTATAACAGACCTGCTACCATAAACATACCGGACACGGCACCGCATACCTCCCGCAGTCTGCCCATACCGCCTCCAAAGGAAGAGCTTAACTTCATCGCCATGCTGTGATCCATATCATATTTATCCTCAAACGCCAGAAAAACGGACTGGCTGCAGTTATATCCCTCCAGAAATAATTTTTTGGCTTTCTGTCCGTAATAGCTGTTCTCTATATCTAATTCCATCATGATCCTGCTTTCCTTTCTACTGCAAATCCAGTCACACCGGCACAATTTTTATCTGTGGTCTGAAAAAAAAGACCAGATGGTTTGCAGTCCGCATTTCCATCTGATCCTCACTACATTCCAGTTTCATCTTAGCACAGGGACTCTGTCACGTCAACGAACGTGTGACTACTCCTGTAGAATATTTTCCCAAGCCCATTTTCATCTTATGTCAAAGACCGGAATACCACCTGTGCCTGAATTCCTGCCAGAAAATCATTGGGATGATTGAGCCAGTTTCCCGTAATATCCAGATAACGTTTTCTCTTCTGTATCTCCTTTTGCACGGTCTGTACATCCGCCACGGCAATTCCCTTCTCCTCCAGTCCTTTTGCCACAAGCTCCGGCCATATAGGCCGTCCCGGCTCCTGATGATGAAAGCCGGAGCAGTCATATCCACAAGAGATACTGTCCCCAAAGATCAGAATCCGCACTGTCTCACCCTTTTCACATTTTCCGGCAAACTCCGGCAAAAGCTCCCGTTTGGATTCCGGCTTCTTTCCCCACCATTCTTCCTTTGTCTTGTATGACACACAAACCTGCCATTTCGTCAGATATTCCGGATGATCGATCGCCCGCAGGGTGATATATTTTCCATCTGCTGTGCTGACCGGTCCAAAACCAAGATCGTAAGGCATGGCCGCTAACTCCTGCCGTGCCCCCTGTTCCGTCATATAATACAGATCATCCCGTGTTCCGACTGGAATCCCAGAGCCCTCCGGCAGACGCAATGACCGGCCCTCTATCACATAATCCCTGCCCTGCTCATATATGGTCCTTCCGTCATAGCTTTCCACTTTCACCGCTCCCTCCGGCAGATATAAAAGCTCCGGAAAGCTTCCATCCTCCTCCGGGATCATGGTCAGTGTCTCCCGGTAAATATCATTTTCCCAGATTTCCTTTAATTCTTTTATTTTCTCCACAGCCATACTCTCATCTCTCCTTCCTCTCTGTTTGCCCATGCATAATATGGAATAAACGTAAGCGTTTGGGGGCTCCATGCTTCCTCTGCCTCCGCTTCCATATATAATGTATCCTGCCCCTCTCCGTCTCTTCGCCAGCCCGGTATACGGTATCCCACCGCTTCCTTTCCAATAAACGGAAGGGAAATCTTTTCCGCCTGATGTGCCGCCTCCGGCACAGTTCCTAATGTATGAAGAAGCTTCCCGTTATCTGCCTCCTCCAGACAATATACCAACGGTCCACAAACCAGCGCCATCTGACCAAAGCATTCTGCCACTCTGGAATCTCCCCGGAAAAATTTCGGCCGGAAGGAAAAGCCCGGATTCAAATGCACCTTTCTTTGTCCCTTTAATTTCACATACCAGTATCCATCCTGAACCCTTGTTTCACAAGAGCCCTCACACCGGACCTCTTCGTCAAAGGAATCACTCCAGCCCGGTATGCGCAGAGCAATCGTTCCATACATTTCCTGCTCCCCGGTGATCTCCACCTGGACATCACTGTCCCATGGAAGATGACTGTCCACTTTTACGGACACCGAATTTTCTCCCAGCCGGATCTGTATTTCACTGCTCATATACAGATCAAGCCACAAAGTATCCTCCTGCACATGGTAGCTGTAATCCGGCAGGGAACCAAGAAGTCTCGCCAGATTCGGCGGACAGCAGGCACACCCAAACCATTTGGAACGTCGGCTTTTCACATGCTCCAATCTCTTATCCTTGCGACATGCCTCCGGATTGACCGCCAGAGGATTCACATAGAAAAACTCTGTGCCATCCAACGAGATTCCGCTGAGCACCCCGTTATAAAGAGCCCGTTCCATAACATCTGCATATTTACTGTCCGGCTTCATCCGCAGCATTCTCCTTGCCCAGAATACCAGCCCGATCGCTGCGCAGGTCTCGGCATAAGCACTGTCCGACGGCAGATCATACGCATAAGAAAATGCCTCTCCAATATGGGTTCCTCCCACCGCACCGGTAATGTACATTTTCCTTTGGGTCACATCCTCCCACAACTGCTGTACGATCTTTCCCATTTTCAGGTCTTTACTTTCATTTGCCAGATCTGTCATACCGGAATAGAGATACATGGCACGAACTGCGTGTCCCACCGCTTCAGTCTGTTCCAGCACCGGCCGGTCTGCCTGATAATAATCAAGGTTATTTTCCTCCGGCTCCTTATGCTCCCGGTTAAAATACTTCGGTGCTTTTCCCCTCTGTGTCACAAAATACCGGCTCAGCTCCATATACCGGCTGTCTCCGGTACAATGATACAACCGCATCAACGCCATCTCCGCAAGCTCATGTCCCGGATAACCGTGACGTTTTCCTTCCTCCGCTCCAAAATATCCGCACAGGTAATCCGCAAATCTCATGGCAAGCTTTAACAGGGCTTTCTTGCCCGTTGCCTCGTAATAAGCCACCGCTGCCTCTGTGAGATGTCCAAAGCAGTACAACTCATGATGATCCCTGAGATTCGTAAAACGGCTGTCGTAATCCTTAATGATATAAAAGGTATCCAGATACCCCTCCGGCGTGATCACCTGCTCCAGCAGCTCCACCATCTGATCCACCGTCTGCTCCAGCACCGGGTCGGAATCCGTCTTTAAAATATATGAAGCAGCCTCGATCCATTTATAAAGATCACTGTCCTGAAAAACAAAGCCGTAAAAATGATGCAGATTTCCGGTTTCTCCACCCTTTTCTTCACATTCCTCCACTCCCGGAAGCAGTGCATTCCCCTCCGGCAGACTGATAAACTCCCGTACCGACTGCACCGGGATCTCTTCGCCACGGTTTCTGGCTGCTGTCACCTTTGCCGCTTCCCGGAAATTGCGGATACAATAGCTTGGTTCTGCCTCCGGAATCTGGTCATTCAGCGCCCGCCACTGGTAAGGCAGTACCTTCTCCCGGATCAGTTTTCGTTTTTCTCCCCAGAATGTATCTGTAATGGATATTGTATTTTCTCTGCTGTGTTGTTTCATATCTCACCTGTTCCTCTCATAAGATCATATCAAAACGATATATTTATCACGCCATCCTTATCACTCATATTATAAGTTATCCTGTAAAAACACAATATCAAAACATATTGAAATCTATCAAAAAGTAAGATAAAATATAAGAATGATAACAAGATAACTCAGACTTTTCAAATCACCGGCTGGAATTCGCCCATAATATTTCTTATGTCCAAAACGTAAATAGGATTTTTGCCTCGGATAATTGAAACAACCGTGAGCTGGTAACACCAAAATTGTCTTGTCACTTACGGATTTCGAAAAGTCTGCGTAACATAAATCAAAAAGGCAGGACGAGATAATGGAATTTTTGTTTCACGGAAAATTTTATACGGATTCCCCGGACTGGATCCACATTTCCAGAGTATTAAATGAATACGAATTGATGATCGTGGATCAGGGAACGCTCTATATCGGAAATGAAGAAAACGATTATGCCGTACCGGAGGGGGAATACCTGATCATGTCTCCCACAAGCTTTCAGCATGGCACCAGGCCGGGCGCATGCAGCTTTCACTGGTTTCATTTTATCTGCCATGAGGATCTTCCCTGTCCTGTGAGGGGATCTGTCAAAAACGAAACATTACTTCTGACCATTACCAATGCCATTTACCAAAGTGAGCGTCATCATCACCCACAGGTATCTCTGCACCTTTTTCAAGCCTTATTGGAGGAGCTTTCCTACGAAAACACCCCAAAGGAGATCACCCAAAAACGTCCTATGAAGGAACGAGTGGATGAATATTTAAAATACACGCAAAATTCTGTCCATCAGGTCAAAGAATTGGCGCAAAGCTTTGGATATCATGAGAAATACCTGTCCCAGCTTTTTTACCGGGAAACCGGTATCCATCTGAAGCAGTATTTAATGGAACATATTATGGAACGGGGCAGAGAGCTTCTGCTGAGCACGGATCTCTCCATTACCGCGGTCAGCAGTCAGTGTGGTTTCAGTGAACCCCATAATTTTTCCCGTGCGATCCGCCGCACCTACGGTATGAGTCCTTCCCAGCTCCGTCAGAATTTCAAACAGCACTAAACAAAAAAGCAGCGCTTTCCCTTTGCTCTCCACTTCCGCTATATTACGCGCATTTTCCGATACAAAAAAAGAGGAACACCGGTCTTATATAAAACCAGTCTTCCTCTTTCCATCTGTCTCTTTTATCCCGATTTCGTTACTCTTAAATGGTTCCTGTGATCACCAGCGTGCTGACGCCCGGATTTGCTGCCCATGCTCCACTGACCGGATCCTGGGTATAAGTGGCTGCCGGTACTGTGATCTCTCCTGCTACTGTTGCAAATACTCCTGTTGTCTCGTCATAGGTGTATTCTGTCGGATCTGTCCATGCCGTTCCGTTAAAGGTTACGGTCAGATTTGACAATACAGGATCAAAGGTATCTGTGATCACCGCCCCGGTAGCTGCAGACGCATCCATGTTTCCAAAGTTCTGGATCACGAAGGTATAGGTCAAAGTTCCGTTTTCCGTTACAGGCACCGGACTGACAGATTTCGTGATATTTAACAGCGGTGCACTCTGTGCCGTGATGGTTTCCTCCACCGTGATCGCCGTAATGCCTCCACCGGTGATCGTTGCCGTGTTGGTGATCTGTGCTCCGGAATCCAATGG
>JBNMJP010000113.1:0-6438 GCA_050873905.1 Jutongia sp.
GTTCATTCCATGGCTCATCCACTGGGAGCTCTTTATGATACACCTCATGGTGTGGCCAATGCGATCATTCTGCCGACCGTTATGGAGTACAATGCAGAGGCAACAGGAGATAAGTATAAGTATATTGCACAGGCTATGGGCGTAGAGGGAACAGAGAACATGTCTCAGGAGGAGTACCGCAAAGCAGCTGTAGATGCGGTTCGTAAGCTGTCTCAGGATGTTGGTATTCCGGCAGATCTCAAGGAGATTGTCAAGAAGGAGGATATTCCTTTCCTGGCACAGTCTGCATATGATGATGCATGCCGTCCGGGCAATCCAAAGGAGACTTCTGTGGAGGATATCACCGCATTATATGAGAGTTTGATTTAATTTTCTAGCAGCACAAAGAGTATATAATAGGTAGAAACAAATAACACATGTCTGTATGGTCGCTTGCTCAGGTGGGAGATCATACAGACATTTTTTGTTGAAGCGATGGGAGAATCCCGGCTGTTCCATGAGTATACTTGCATTCTAAGGAAGATAATGGTATATTTAGAAGCAGTTTAGTAGAATTTACCTATGGAATGGAGGACAATCATGGAAAAAACAATGGAGAAGATTCAGGCGTTGGCTAAGGCGAGAGGTTTTATTTACCCGGGATCTGAAATTTATGGAGGACTTGCAAATACATGGGATTACGGTAATCTTGGTGTAGAGCTTAAGAATAATGTCAAGCAGGCATGGTGGCAGAAGTTTATCCGCGAGAATAAATATAACGTTGGCATTGATTGTGCGATTCTGATGAATCCACAGACATGGGTTGCATCCGGCCATCTGGGAAGCTTTTCAGATCCGTTGATGGATTGTAAGGAGTGTCACGAGCGTTTCCGTGCAGACCAGCTGATCGAGAAGTTTGCTGAGGAGAACGGCATTGAGCTGGACGGCAGTGTCGATGGATGGAGCAATGAGAAAATGCAGGATTTCATTTCAGAGCACAGCGTACCATGTCCAACCTGTGGCAAGCATAACTTTACCGATATCCGTCAGTTCAACCTGATGTTCAAGACATTCCAGGGTGTTACCGAGGATGCCAAAAATACCGTATATCTTCGTCCGGAGACGGCACAGGGTATCTTTGTCAATTTCAAAAATGTTCAGAGAACATCCAGAAAGAAGATTCCATTTGGTATTGGTCAGATTGGTAAGTCATTCCGTAATGAGATCACACCGGGTAACTTTACATTCCGTACACGCGAGTTTGAGCAGATGGAGCTGGAGTTCTTCTGTGAGCCGGATACAGATCTTGAGTGGTTTGCATACTGGAAGGATTTCTGCATTAACTGGCTGCAGACTCTGGGTATTAAGCCGGACGAGATGCGTGTTCGTGATCACGATAAGGAGGAGCTTTCTTTCTATAGTAAAGCAACTTCTGATATTGAGTTCCTGTTCCCGTTTGGATGGGGCGAGCTCTGGGGCATCGCAGATCGTACCAATTACGATCTGAGCCGTCACGCAGAGACCTCCGGTGAGGATATGAGTTACTTTGATGATACGAAGAATGAAAAATACATTCCTTATGTAATTGAGCCATCTCTTGGAGCAGACCGTGTGACGCTTGCATTCCTTTGCAGCGCATATGATGAGGAGGAACTGGAAGGCGGAGATGTTCGTACCGTGATGCATTTCCATCCGGCGATCGCTCCGGTAAAGATCGGTGTGCTTCCATTATCCAAGAAGCTGGGTGAGCAGGCTGAGAAGATTTATGAGACATTGTCCAAGACATACAATTGCGAGTATGATGACAGAGGAAATATTGGAAAACGTTATCGCCGTCAGGATGAGATCGGTACTCCATATTGTATCACATACGATTTTGACTCTGAGGAGGACGGTGCAGTGACAGTCCGTGACCGTGATACCATGGAGCAGGAGCGTATTAAGATCGAGGATCTGCCAAAATATTTTGAAGGAAAATTTACTTTCTAAGATGTGGTACGATGATAAAATTGTGCCATGAAAATGAGCATATATTACAATGAAATGGGATGGTAATTTTGTTTGTTCGACAAAATTACCATCTTTTTTTGTGAAATTATCGAAAATGACGGGAATGTAATGAAAAGTTAATAATCTTTTGTGTAATCTGACTATTGAATTGTTTCGGTTGCCATGCTAGAATTCCGCTTGTAACAAAATAAAGAAATCCACTAATATAAGGGGGAAATAATCATGAAGACTTCTATGAAGAAAGTACTTTCATTGGCTCTGGCTGGAGCAGTTGCACTTACAAGTGTATTTTCTGCAGATGTAGCAAATGCTTCTAATGCCAAGAAGGCAGCCGCTGTTCCTACAGCAAAGCTTTCAATCGCAGCAGCAAAGGACAAAGCAGTTGATGCTTCCACAACAGTAACAGGTGTTGCTATCTCTACAAAGGGTGCACTTTCCTGCAAGTATGATGCAAGTCTTGCTACAAGCATTGCTTCTGCTTCCGCAGTTGTAGTTTCTGGCGATGCAATCAAGGTTACAGTTACAGCTACTAAGGCTGCTGTATCATGCACAGATGCTGCAGTTAGTGTATTATCAGCTAACGCAGAGGTTGCTAAGGTTCTTGTAACAATCAAGGGCGCTCCGATCACAAAGGCTACAAAATCTCTTAAGTTCAAGAAGAAGAAAGTAGTAGTAGCTGCTGGTAAGAGCACAAAGGTTGCTTACACAGTTAAGAAGGTAGCTACGGCAGACGCTGCTAAGAAAGTTACAGTATCTTCTGCAAATAAGAAGATCGCTAAGGCTACTCTTGTAAAGGGTAAAAAGCAGGTTAAGATTGCTGTACCTAAGAAGGCTAAGGCTGGTACATCTACAAAGGTAACACTCAAGTCTGGTTCTAAGAAGGCAGTTCTTAAGGTATTCGTTAAGAACCCTGCAAAGAAAGTAAAGGCTAAGAAAGCTACAGTTGTAATCAAGAAGAACAAGACAAAGAAGATTAACGTAACTGTTAAGGCTAAGAACAACAAGAAGGCTACAACAGATACCATCAAGGTAAAGGCTTCTAATAAGAAGGCTGTTAAGGTTAAGTCTGCAGTAGCTAAGAAGGGTAAAGTTGTTATCACAGTAAAGGCTAAGAAGGCTGGTAAGGCTAAGCTGACTGTTAAGGTTGGTTCTAAGAAAGCTATCGTTAATGTAAGAGTAAAATAATTACATTCTTTTGTGATGAAGCTTAAGGGTGTCGCACTGGTGACAGTGCGGCGCCTTTTTTCCTATATATAAAGAATCTGGAGTTTGTTTGTATATAGAAAAAAAGGCGTCGCAGTATGAAAGAATACGGAGGAGAAAAAATGAAGATCAAATCGAGAAGGAAACGCTGGGGACGCAGGAAAGTTCGATGGATGATCACGGGGGCATGCATGATATTTGTGTGTGTTTCTATGGTGCTTTCTTCCATCTGGAGTGGGAGCAGAAGAATTTCCCGGGAGAAACAGAATAGGAAACAAGTGGCGGAGATATCTTTTGTTCCGGTGGAAACAAAGTTGCCGGAGACGAAGAAGCCACTGGAAACAACAAAGCCTGTTCAAAAGCCGGAGGATAAAACACAACAGATTTATACTTATCTGCAAGGGCCCAAATCTTGGAATCAGGGTATTGACTGGTCCGGTGAATGGGGAGAAAGCTATATGGATGGGGGCTCTTTTGGTGGATTTGGCTGTGGACTGTGCTGTATGGCAAATATTTATTCCTCTCTGACGCCATATCAGTGTTCTCCGGTGGATATGTATCAGTATGCCAAAAAACATACAGGATATGGCGGGGGAATGGCCATCGACTGGGGTTATATCCGCAGGGGATTGACTTCATTGGGATTAAAATGTCATGTGGAGCGCAAGAGGGAGACCTATCGGAAATTCCGGGAGGATATTGCAAATGCAAAATGTGCTATTGTGTTGGTATCCAGTGCCAATTCTACGGTACACTGGAAGAATACCCCAGGGCATTATGTGACGATTTTTGAGTTTCATGAAAAGACAGATAAGGTGTTTTTGGCAGATTCCGGAGATCCGGATCATAACCGCCAGTGGATTCCTTTAAAAAAGGTGTATCGTTCCTTAAAGACGGCAAGTAACTGGCAGTATCTGATCGTCAGTGGATATGATATAAAAAAGGATCATTGGCGGCATAAGAAGGCCAGTGGAACATGGAACCGCCCTTCGTATCTGAAGGCAAAGAACGGATCCTGACCGTAATGATTGATATAGGCGGGGGATCAGAAGATATGGTAATGTGGAAGAGGAACCCCCAGCAGCAGATGACGCATCAGATCAAATAAAAGGATAGCCGGACCGGAAAGCAGAACCCACAAGGAGCTGTTCAGCAGACAGATCTGACCCTGAAGATTGAATGGGCGTCCGGTATAATCCCACACATTTAAGTGGAGCTGACGATTTACCAGAAGTCCCACCAGATATTCGATAATGGTGATCGTAACACCACATAACAGCATTTGCAGCAGCAGAGAACTCCGCATATGAAAAAAGGACTCGATCACACCGATCAACAGGAAGCAGATGCCGGCGGTAAAAAACATGGAAATATGAGAATATCCTCGGTATAAAACTTCGATACCGCAATAGAGAAATCCTCCGGTAAAAAATATAATAGAATATGCCTGAAGGGGAGAAAGTGCCATAAAAATACCATACCTTTCTAATGTAAGTGATTGACAGGATTAGTATGATATTTTTTGTTTTTGTTTATACCTGTCTATTGAAGAAACGGGCTGGAATATGTTACACTATATAAAGATATGCTTTGAGATTAAAGCGGAAAATTTATAAAGAGATAAGAATAAACAGAGGTATAACGATGAACTATAATATATTAAAAAAAGCGGATGAGGTAATCAAATCGAAAATTGATGGAGATGAGATCAAGGGTGCCAGTCTTTGCGTGATCCATAAAGGGGATACGGTATATTTCCGCCAGTTTGGTATGGCGGATGTGGAGCGGAACATTCCCATGACAGAGGATTCTATTTTTCGATGCTATTCCATGACCAAGCCGATCACTTCTGCTGCAGTAATGACTGTGGTGGAGAAGGGGCTGCTTTCTCTGAGTGATACAGTGGACATGTATCTGCCGGGATTTCGTGATCAGAAGGTGTTGAAGGACGGAGAATTAGTACCGGTAGTCAATAAAGTAACGATCCAGAATCTGTTGGATATGACAGCAGGTGTGACCTATCCGGATGCCAGTTTTCCGGCCGGTACATATATGCAGAATATGATCGACAAGTATTATGCGGATCTGGAGGCAGGGAAGCCAACGACCACATATGATCTGGCGAATTTGATCGGTCAGCAGCCGCTGGAGTTTGAGCCGGGAGGGGGCTGGAGATATTCCTTCTGTGCAGATGTGCTGGGGGCGATCATAGAGGTGGTTACCGGAAAGACATACGGGGAATACTTAAAAGAGACGATATTCGAGCCTCTGGGTATGGTAGATACGGACTTCTATGTGCCGGAGGACAAGCAGAATCGTTTTATGGAGAATTATGAATATAAACCGGAGAGTGGTAAATTAGAGCCATGTACCTGGCAGCATCTGGGATTGTCCTATATGCATAAAAAGAAACCGGCATTTGAGTCCGGTGGAGCAGGTTTGGTATCTACAGTTGGAGATTATTCCCGATTTGTACAGATGATGATGCATGGGGGCAGTTACCATGGTGTCCGCATTCTGGGACGCAAGTCTATTGAGCATATGACGATGAATCATCTGACACCACAGCAGCTGAAGATGTATGACTGGGAATCCTTACGGGGATATGGATATGGTGATCTGATGCGACAGATGACAGATGTTCCGGCTTCCTATGGTCTGGGTTCCGTGGGCGAGTTTGGCTGGGACGGCTGGCTTGGTTCTTATGTGGCGATGGATCCGGCAGAGGATCTGGCGATCATCTATGTGATCCAGAAATGTGGCGGTAATGGTTACCGGGATGTACAGGTACTTCGTAACATTATTTACAGCGCATTGTAATGATAATTTAGGTAGACTTCTTTGGAGACGGGACATGCACTGCAATGTGATATTTGGCACATGGCTGGCAGCTTTTGGAAAGGTATGGTTAAAGGGATGAAGATCATACAGGGAAAACAGGCGGTTGTAACGCAGGTCGGGACGACGACGGCATCGCAGGGGAAAACAGCGGCTGTAACGCAGGTCAGGACGACGACGGCATCACAGGGAGAACCGGCGATGGCTGTATGCCATGGGGTCGGCAATCCGGTATACCAGAAGCTTCATTATCACAGCGTGCGCCCGGCAGCAGAACAGGAGGTTTTTACGGCATTTTCTGAGGAAGAAATAGCAGAAGGGACAGGAAAGGATATGCCGGTTCCGGCGGTAGTGCGGGAGGCAGACGCGGCAGAGCCTGTGATCGAGGACAGGCATCTGGAGGCCGGA
>JBNMJP010000114.1:0-6316 GCA_050873905.1 Jutongia sp.
ATATGGGTGTGATCTGTGGTGTAACTACAAATCCATCCCTGATCGCAAAGGAAGGCGGCAAGAGTCAGGAGGAGATCCTGAAGGAGATCGCTTCTATCGTAGACGGCCCGATCAGTGGTGAGGTTAAGGCAACAACGGTAGATGCAGAGGGAATGATCGCAGAGGGACGTGAGATCGCAAAGCTTCATCCAAACATGGTAGTAAAGATCCCTATGACTGTTGAGGGACTCAAGGCTACAAAGGTACTGGCTTCTGAGGGCATTAAGGTAAATGTAACACTGATCTTTTCTGCCAATCAGGCACTTCTGGCTGCCAGAGCAGGTGCTGCATATGTATCACCATTCCTGGGACGTCTGGATGACATTTCACAGCCGGGCATTGATCTGATCGAGACCATTACCGCCATCTTTGATAACTATGGTATTGATACAGAGATCATTGCCGCAAGCATACGTAATCCGATCCATGTCACAGACTGCGCTCTTGCAGGTGCTGATATCGCAACGGTTCCATATTCTGTGATCGAGCAGATGACAAAGCATCCGCTGACAGATCAGGGTATTGAGAAGTTCCAGAAGGAATATCTTGCCGTATTTGGTGAGTAAGCAGTATGAAGAATACTTCTGATGGACATAATATGTCATCCGGGGGTACATCACTTTATACAAAAATGTAAAGACAGAAAGGAAAATAAAATGGATACATTAGCATTAAAGAAAACTGCAAATGAGATTCGTAAAGGCATTGTGACAGCAGTACACAGTGCAAAATCCGGTCATCCGGGCGGGTCCCTTTCCGCAGCAGACATTTTAACATATCTTTATTTTGAAGAGATGAATGTAGATCCAAAGGATCCAAAGAAAGCAGACCGTGACCGTTTCGTACTTTCCAAGGGTCACATTGCACCGGCACTTTATGCCACATTAGCAGAGAAAGGATATTTCCCGAAGGAGGATCTTAAGACACTTCGTCATGTTGGCTCCTATCTGCAGGGGCATCCGGATATGAAGCATATTCCGGGCGTGGATATGTCAAGTGGTTCCCTGGGACAGGGAATTTCAGCCGCTGTTGGTATGGCACTGTCCGCAAAGCTGGACAATGCAGATTACCGCACTTATACATTGTTAGGTGATGGCGAGATCCAGGAGGGTCAGGTTTGGGAGGCTGCTATGTTTGCAGGTGCCCGCAAGCTGGACAATCTTGTAGTGATCGTAGATAATAACGGTCTCCAGATTGATGGAGATATTGCAGATGTATGTTCACCATATCCGATCGCAGAGAAGTTTAAAGCATTTAACTTCAATGTGATCGAGATTGATGCTCATGATTTTGACCAGATCGCAGATGCCTTCAAGAAGGCAAAGGCGACGAAGGGTATGCCGACCGCGATCGTTGCAAAGAGTATCAAGGGCAAGGGCGTAAGCTTCATGGAGAATCAGGCAAGCTGGCATGGCTCTGCTCCGAATGATGAGCAGTATGCACAGGCAATGGCTGATCTGGACAAAATCGGTGAGAGCTTAAAATAAAGGAGGATGAACATGGCTGACGTAAAGAAAATCGCGACGAGAGAAAGCTACGGAAATGCGTTGAAGGAATATGCAGAGGAATATCCAAACCTTGTAGTGCTTGATGCCGATCTGGCAGCAGCAACCAAGACTGCAATCTTCAAAAAAGCATATCCGGACAGACATATAGATTGTGGTATCGCAGAGTGTGATATGATGGGTATTGCGGCAGGTCTTGCAACAACAGGAAAGATCCCGTTTGTAAGCTCCTTCGCAATGTTTGCGGCAGGACGTGCCTTTGAGCAGGTTCGTAACTCCATTGCATATCCGCATCTCAATGTAAAGATTGGTGCAACACATGCCGGTATCTCTGTTGGAGAGGACGGAGCAACACATCAGTGCTGTGAAGATCTGGCATTAATGCGTACCATTCCGGGAATGATCGTAATGAATCCATCGGATGATGTAGAGGCAAAGGCCGCTGTTAAGGCTGCTCTGGATCACGATGGTCCTGTATATATCCGCTTTGGCCGTCTGGCTGTGCCGGTGATCAATGACAGACCGGACTACAAGTTTGAGATGGGCAAGGGTGTTGTTCTCCGTGAGGGCAAGGATGTGACTATTATTGCAACCGGTCTTGAGGTTGGAGAGTCTCTTGAGGCTGCTGAGAAGCTGGCAGCAGACGGTATCTCTGCCAAGGTGATCAATATCCATACCATTAAGCCGCTGGATGAGGATCTGGTAGTAGCTGCAGCCAAAGAAACCGGCAAGGTAGTTACCGTAGAGGAACATTCCGTGATCGGTGGTCTGGGCAGTGCAGTTTGTGACTGTCTTTCTGCAAAAGCACCGACAAAGGTTATGAAGATCGGTGTCAACGATACCTTTGGTGAGTCTGGTCCGGCTTTAGAGTTGATCAAGAAATATGGTCTGGATGCAGACAGCATTTATGCAAAGGTAAAAGCATTTGTTGCAGAGTAAGTTTTGAATTTTAACAGCGGTTTGATTCAACCGTTGTGATCAGTACAGAGAAGCATTTGTTTCACTGTACCGGATAGAAACGGGGTTTGTACCAATTATCGTACAGATCCCGTTTTTGCGTAAATAAGAAAGATTTTGTATAATGCAGTATACTCATAATATTTCTTATGTTCAGAGTTTGAGAAAATGAAATAATATCAGAAAGGTGGTTTTTATTTATGAGATTACTGATCGTGCGCCATGGAGATCCCGACTACAGCATTGATTCCCTGACTCCGAAGGGCTGGAAAGAGGCGGAACTGCTGGCGGACCGTCTTTGTAAGCTGGATGTGAAGGCGTTTTATGTATCGCCATTGGGGCGGGCGAAGGACACGGCATCCTTTACATTAAAACGTCTGGGAAGAAAAGCTGAGGAAATGAAATGGATGCGGGAGTTTGATGCGCAGATCGACCGGCCGGATGCGGTAGGAAAGACGATCGTGTGGGACTGGCTTCCGGCTGACTGGACAAATGTTCAGTCATTTTATGATAAGGAAAGCGGGAGTAATCATCCCCTGCTGAAAACCGGGAAAACAGAGCATGGGGATGTCCGGGCAGAATACGACTGGGTCACAGAAGAATTTGACAAGCTGTTAGCCCGCCACGGATATCAGCGTCAGGGACAGCTTTACCGTGCAGTCAACGCCAATAATGATACCATTGTTTTGTTTTGCCATTTTGGTCTGGAATGTGTTCTCCTCAGCCATTTGCTGGGAATTTCGCCGATGGTGCTGTGGCATGGCTTCTGTGCGGCTCCGACCTCCGTCACGACCCTTTATACCGAAGAACGCCGCCGGGGGACTGCGTCCTTTCGAATGACATCCTTTGGTGATATCTCTCATTTGTATGCGGCGAATGAAGAACCGGCGTTCGCTGCCCGTTTCTGTGAATGTTACAATAACCCCGACGAACGACACGACTGATTTACACAATATGACATAAGAATCATTACGGGCTTTTTTACATTCTGGTGGGGAAAGTTTTTGTGATTAATAATTTTTTCATTCGGTGCAACATTTCTGTTTCTGGCGACACAGTTTATTAGGAATTCCAAAAAGGGAAACGATAAAAGACGGAAAAAGGAGGTAATGAAAATGACAGAAACAGAGAGAATGATCGGTATGCGGATGGAACAGGTAACGCTTCGCAGACATCGTTTGGGAAAAACGGTTCTGGCATTTGCAGCCGTGATCTGGCTGGTGTTGGCAGTCTGGCTTTGCAGCATCTTTTTTGGAAAAAAGAGTGGGGAATACACAACTGATATCACATGTGTTTCAAGCTACCATGAGATATACCAGTATTTTTCGGGACTGCTGGAGAAGCAGGACCGCTATATGCTGGAGGACGGGGGGAACCTGTCGGCTCTTATGAAGTCTTCGATGTCGACGGGAGGAGTGAATGGTTCTGCTGTCCAGGTAGGAAGATCGGTGGAAACATATACTCCGATGAATCAACGGGAAAAAGGAATCGGAGAAGCAGATTATGCCGTGACGGATGGTCGATGGATCTATACATTATCCAGTAAGAAGAAACAGTATACGGTTCATATATTTCAGCCGGATGGAAAGAAAACGCAGGAGGTACAGAGCATTTCTGTCCCACTTCCCAAAGACCGGGAGGGAAAGAGATACAAGCTTTACAGTTCACCGATTTGGGAGGAATATACTGCAGAGCTTTATGTCAGCGGAAATATTCTGACAGTTGTGGAGGAGATTCAGGGCAGCCTTGAATGGGACATAAAAACTGCGGCATATTTTTATGATATTTCCGATATGGAGCATCCGAAGGAAATCAGACATACGATACAAAACGGAAACTATAATACACTGCGGGAATATGATGGCATTTTATATCTTGTCACACAGCAGGCAAAGGTTCCGGTGACTGCCATGAAAGAGAAAAATAAAGATCGTTATATTCCGGGGCTGGACGGAGAGCTGTTGGGAACGCAGAATATTATTCTGCCGCCGGATTCGGATGGAAATGCTTATACAATGGTGAGCTCGTGGAAATTATCCGGAGATATACAACGACAGGATGTGAAGGCGGTTATTGGAAGGTATCTGGATGTATATATGACAGAAAGTAATTTATATCTTTCGACGACACTTTATGCAGATACGGACAAAAAAGAAAAATATGATCAGACCCGTATTGTAAAACTGCAGTTGTATCAGGGGCATCTGATCGGAGACAAAACAGAGACTATGCAGGGAACGATCACCAGCAGCTTTGGAATCCAGGAGCGGGAGGATAAGCTCTATGTGATCACGCAGATCCTTCATTATAAATATGAGGATGATCCGGATATTATTGGTAATGTTATTGGCAGCACGGAGGTGTGTGCTTATGCCTTTGATCAGAATTTCCGGCTTTTATCGAAGCAGAAAAACATTGCCAAAGATGAAGATATTAAGGCGGTTCGTTTTTTGGGGGACATGGGGTATGTGGTGACTTATCAGCAGCAGGATCCTCTTTTTAGCATTGATTTTTCTGATCCGAAAAATTTGAAGGTGATGGATAAGATCGAAATGCCCGGATTTTCCGGTTATCTTCATCCGGTGAAGGATGATCTGCTTTTAGGGATCGGGGAGGCAGAGAACGGAAAAGCCCAAATTTCACTGTACGATATTACGGACAATAACAAACTCCGTATTTATGATAAAAAGGAAATAGATCATATAGAATATAACAATGTACTGGAGGATTACCGGAAAATTTTTATGGATGAAGAACATAATGTAGCAGGCTTCGGTGGGACAGATTATGGAGATAGTGATGACGATACAGAGGGGAGCAATGAGCAAAATTATTATGTATTGTATCATTATGACAGAAGTGGAAAGCTGCAGCAAATAGGAGAATATCCAATAAAAAAAGGATACCGGGGATTTATAAATCAGAAATTTATCGGGATGCGGATCGGAACATGGTTTTATGTGATTCCCGAGGAAACCTCCCGACGGGAGGATATGGAGATTGTCCCATATTCTTAGGAAAACATTTGAAGTTTGATGAAAATATATTACCGCTGTTTTTTCTGCTTTGATCATGTATAATTGCCATCTTCAATGGAAAAAATAGGCATAAAAGACCTGTGCATTTTGTGTACAGGAAAGGAGGTGCCGGATGGCAAAAAAAGAAATCGGGAAACAAAGTGTAGAATTTGACTGTCCGCCCCTGATCGTAGGGGCGGCGTCTGTTGTGGGGGAAAAGGAAGAACAGGGACCCTATGGAGAATATTTTGATCATGTGATCAAGGACCCTATGGCGGGACAGGATACCTGGGAGGAAGCAGAAGAGCGTTTTCAGCAGATGGCTGCGGAAATGGCAATAGAAAAATGCGGGCTGGAAAAAAAGGAAATCCGCTATGTGGTGGCAGGAGATCTGCTGGGACAGTTGATCGCATCCTCCTTTGGACTCATGAATCTGGATATACCAATCTTTGGAGTGTATGGGGCATGCTCGACCATGGGAGAATCCCTGGCGATTGGCTCCATGTTAGTAGATGGCGGCTTTGCGGACCGGGTGGTGGCTCTCACCTCAAGTCATTTTGCCAGTGCAGAAAAGCAGTTTCGTTTTCCTCTGGGATACGGTAATCAGCGTCCGAAAGCAGCAACCTGGACCGTGACGGGAAGCGGAGCCGTTGTGCTTTCTTCGCAGTTCGATACGAAAAAGAAGCTGGAAGGGAAAACCAATGTCCAAAAAATCGTACAAGTCCGGGGGGTGACTACGGGAAAGATCGTGGATTACGGAGTAAAGGACAGTATGAATATGGGAGCCTGTATGGCCCC
>JBNMJP010000115.1:0-6190 GCA_050873905.1 Jutongia sp.
GCATCCAGAAAAAGGTAGGAATGACCGATCAGGTGAAAAGGCGGTTCATCTGGGTGCTTGGCAATATAGAGCATTTCATTCATCATGATTTCCCGGTATTCCTTTGAGGTGGCATGATAGATCGGCTGGTTTTTTGAGAAACCGGCAATGTCCAGTGCTTCTTTTACCCGTAATCCATCAAATTCCAGCCAGGCATATTCCCATGGGTTAGTCTTATCTGCGATATAGGTGCTGATCTGTCCCGGATACAGAAGAAACCCCTGTCCGCTTTTGATCGAATAATTTCTAGTCTCTCCTTTTTGATCCTGAGCCATTAAAAGTCCGGTTCCGGAGATGACATAATGAAACAGATAGTGGGTTCTGGCAGCCGGTCCGAACTGATGAGCCGGTGTACAGCGTTCCCATCCGTACTGATATAGTCCAAGATCTATAAATTTCTCATTTGGAAATATAGAAAAAAGGTATTCATGCATAAAAAACCTCCTAAAATTAAAACAAATACACGATATAAACTCTACTGTATTCTACTATATACCAAAATGCTAGATAAATGCAACAATGAGACAAAAATAATGCATTTTGGTATAAAAATGGCGATATTACGATATTTTAACAAGCATTATGATATGTTAAAATGAAAACAACTTAAAAAGGCATATTATAAAAGAAGGTAAAAGAAGGTAAAAGAAGGGAGAGATGTATTTATGCTAAAATGGAAAAAACCATTATTTGTACTTGCGATGATGACTGGTTTCTGCTTACTGACGGGGTGTGGCAAGAATAACAAAGACGGAAAAACAGTGATCGAACTGGTACAGTACAAGCCGGAAGCAACCTCTTATTTTGAAGAAGTTGAGGAACGGTTTAATGCCAGTCATGATGATATTGAATTGAAGATCAGTTCTCCGAACGATGCAATGACGGTGTTGAAGACCAGATTTGTTCGTGAAGATAACCCGGATATCATTGGTATTGGCGGTGACATCAATTATTCGAATTTTATTGATGCCGATATGTTGATGGATATTTCTGATTTTGATGGGCTGGCAGATATAAAGGAAAATTATCTGACGATCTGTGAGAATCTGAAATTTATTCCGACAGAAGGAACATACAGTGTTCCATATGTGGCAAATGCTGCCGGTATCCTGTATAACCGGGATATGTTTGAGGAGCATGGATGGGAAATCCCGGAAACATGGGATGAGCTTCTTGCATTATGCGATGAGATTGAAGCAGAAGGAATTCTTCCGTTTTATATGGGCTACAAGGATACATGGACCTGTCTTTCTCCATGGAACAGTGCAGTAGCTTCATTGACATCCCCGACCGTATGTAAGGATGTTAATAAGGGAGAAACTACATTTTCCGATCAGTATGTTCAGGTTGCGGAAGAAATGAAAACCCTGCTTCAGTATGGCGAAGCCAATCCGGTTGCATATTCTTATAATGATGCTTGTACAGCATTTGCAAAAGGCGAGTCGGCAATGTATATGATCGGAAGCTATGCTGTGCCACAGATCCAGTCAGCAAATCCGGATATCAATATTGATTCATTTGTATTCCCGTCTTCGAACAATAAGGAAGACATGGTTTTGACATCCGGTGTAGATCTTCAGTTCTGCGTGATGGAAGACTGTCCGAATAAGGAAGCAGCCTATGAAGTTCTCCGTTTCCTGTTAGAGGATGAAAATGTACAGGACTATATCGACAATCAGAATGCAGTACCTTGTAAGAAAGGTGATTTCGAGCTTGCATCTATGTTAGACGGTATGCGGGAATATCTGGACAACGGAATCGTGACGGATTATCAGGATCATTTTTATCCAACTGAGATGGCAGTCGATGCAATGATTCAGACCTATCTGTTAGATGGAGATACAGAAGCGTTTTTGAAGAAATTTGATACGGAATGGAAACGGTACAATCGTGACCTGATCGCAAAGGTTCACAAATATGAGCAGGAGCATTCCGGAGAGGAGGAATAAAAATGGATACAAAAAAGACAGAAGATATGAAGTATGTTAAAAAGAAAAAGAAAATGTCCGGAAAATCCAGAACATTTATGTTGATCACAATTCCTATTGTAGCATTATTCTTTACATTCAACACGTTGCCTTTGATTCAGGGTGCGATTTACAGCTTTACCAATTTCCGTGGGTATGGCAGCTATGAGTGGGTTGGTTTTCGAAATTATATAGATCTTTTTCATGATGCCAGAGTTGGTTCATCCTATCTGTTTACATTTAGGCTGGCCATAGTAACAACGATCATCGTAAATGTTGTCAGCCTGATCCTTGCGATGGCATTAAACAGCAAGATTCGTTTTAAGAGCGGTCTTCGTGGATTGTATTTCCTGCCAAATATCTTAGGCGGTCTGGTTGTTGGTTATATTTTTAACTATTTCTTTACTTATATTCTGCCACAGATCGCAATTATGCTCGGTTTTGAGGGAAACAGTATGCTTGCAAGTTCCAAAATGGCCTGGCTTGCAATCGCAGTAGTATGTGCATGGCAGTCGATCGCGATGAATACAATCATTTATATATCCGGTCTTCAGACAGTTCCGGAAGATGTATACGAAGCAGGATCTTTGGATGGTGCAACCGGATTTGTAAAATTCCGTTATCTGACATTCCCGCTGATCCTTCCGTTTTTTACAATCAATGTAGTTCTTTGTATGAAGAACTTCCTGATGGTATTTGACCAGATCATGTCGTTGACAAAGGGTGGTCCTGCGCAGAGCACAGAATCCATTTCTTATCTGATCTACAACAATGGTATGAGTGGCGGACAGTTTGGATTCCAGAGTGCAAATGCAGTTGTGTTCTTTATTGTAATCGTAGTGATATCTGTATTACAGATGCATTTCCTGGGTAAGAAGGAGGAACAGTTATGAAAAAATCGCAGAGACAGATCAGAAAAGAATATAAAGAAAAGGGGATTAAGACAGGAAAAGAACGATATAATATCGGGGTTACGATTCTGCTGATCCTTGGTCTTGTAACCATCCTGTTCCCATTATATATGACGGTTATGATCGCATTTAAGCAGCCGTCTGAGATGACAAATGATATCCATGGAATCTTATCTTTTCCACAGCACTGGAGCCTGAGTAATTTTAAGGAAGCTATGGAGGTAACAGATTTCTGGCATTCTCTCGGTAACAGTTTATTTATCACACTGACAACGATTGCATTATCGATTGTGATACATTCCCTGATCGGTTATGTACTTGGACGAAGCAAGAAAAAGAATCGGATCTATAACGGAATTTATCTTTATCTTGTCAGTGGTATGTTCGTGCCATTCGCTATTTTGATGATGCCGCTTGTAAAACAGACAGCAAAAATGGGACTGGCAAATATGTTTGGTGTGGTGTTGCTTTATACAGTATTTTATCTTCCGATGAACACAATGTTATATGCAGGATATCTGAATAATCTTCCGCTTGAACTGGAAGAGGCAGCCTGTGTTGACGGATCCACGACATGGACGACTTACTGGAAGATTATCTTCCCGAATATGAAACCAATGCATGCAACAGTTGCAATCCTTACAGCCCTTGGGACATGGAATGACGTTATGACACCGCTTGTAATTATGTCTGGTGATCAGAATACACTTCCGCTTGCGCAGTTGAATTTCCAGACTCAGTTTGGAACAAATTACAATCTGGCCTTTGCATCTTATCTGTTAGCATTACTTCCGATTCTGATCTTCTATATTATTTGTCAGAAACAGATCATAGCAGGTGTGGCAAATGGTGCAGTAAAATAAAAGGAGACATAATTTATGGCTATTATATATAACAAAGAGAAAAGAATATTTTCTCTCCATACGGAACATACCACTTACCAGATGATGGCAGACGCACATGATTATTTGCTTCATCTGTATTACGGAAAGCGCCTGGATTCGGAAATGGATTATATACTGACTTACTACGATCGCGGTTTTTCAGGAAATCCATATGATCTTGGAAATGACCGCACGTATTCCCTGGATGCACTTCCTCAGGAATTCCCAGTTCTTGGAACCGGTGATTACAGAACAACGGCAGGAAAGATTCGTGAAGCAAATGGCTGTATGGCACTTGATCTTCGTTATACAGGCTATCAGATTCAGGACGGTAAGTATGATCTCCCGGGACTTCCGGCAGCACATGCGGAAGCTGCACAGACTCTGTGCATATATCTGAAGGATGAAAGAGTCGGCGTAGAAGTGACATTATTATATGGCGTGTTACCTGACTGCGATGTGATAACCAGAAGTGTAAAAGTTACAAATGTCGGAAAAAATGAAATCTATCTGGAGAAGCTTTCCAGCGCATGTCTTGATCTTCTGTATGGAGATTATGATGTATTGACATTTTATGGACGGCATGCAATGGAACGGAATATGCAGCGAACACCGGTATCACATGGCAGACAGGTGATCGGAAGTAATCGCGGTACGTCCGGCCATCAGTATAATCCATATATGATTCTTGCGGAACACGGCACAACAGAGACCGCCGGAGCCTGTTATGGTGTATCACTGGTGTACAGTGGAAGCTTTGAGGGAAGTGTAGAATTAGATCAGTTTGACCAGATCCGTCTGGTTATGGGGCTTCAGGAGGATTTCTTTTCCTATCAACTAAAGCCGGCGCAGACATTTTATGCCCCGGAAGCAGTTCTATCATATTCCGCGGACGGAATGGAACAGCTATCCAATCAGATGCATCATTTGGTGAGAGAGCATATCTGTCGTGGAAAATATAAAGATCAGATCCGCCCGGTTCTTGTAAATAGCTGGGAAGCCTGTTATTTTGATTTTAACGGTGAAGCAATCGTTAATCTTGCGGAGCAGGCTGCGGCACTCGGAGTGGAGCTTCAGGTCATGGATTATTGCTGGTTTGGCACAAGAGATGATGATAATTCATCCCTTGGTGACTGGATTGTAAATGAAGATAAGCTGGGCTGCTCTCTTACGGAGCTGACAAAACGTGTTCATGACAAAGGTGTTCAGTTTGGTATCTGGATAGAACCGGAGATGGTTTCAGAAGACAGTGATCTTTACAGAAAACATCCGGAGTGGGCAATTCAGGTTCCCGGTAAACATCCGGTGCATGGCAGAAATCAGCTTGTACTTGATTTTGCAAATCCGGAGGTGGTGGATCATATCTATGAACAGATTGCAGCTGTCCTTAGGCAGGGCGATATCAATTATGTGAAATGGGATATGAACCGGAGCTTATGTGATATATATTCCGGCAGTATGGTATGGCAGGGAAATGTAATGTATGACTATATGCTTGGGGTATATGACCTGTTGGAACGACTGACGCAGGCATTTCCGGATATGTTATGGGAAGGCTGCTCCGGCGGTGGCGGAAGGTTTGATATGGGTATGCTGTATTATACACCACAGATATGGTGCAGTGATAATACAGATGCAGTTGATCGTATCCGTATCCAGTATGGTACATCGTTTGCTTATCCTTTATCCACGATGGGAGCCCATGTATCTGCGGTGCCGAATCATCAGACCGGCAGAGTGACAGATATGAATACCAGAGGTGTGGTTGCCATGACAGGTGCATTCGGATATGAACTGGATCTCGGAAAATTATCGGAGGAAGATAAGACGGCAGTCCGGGAACAGATCAAAACCTATCATGAAGCAGCACCGGTTATTTTAAAAGGAGATTATTACAGATTAAGTAATCCGTTTGAGGCGGAATATGGAGCATGGATGTCTGTCGATGAAGGGAAAAAACATGCAGTTGTAGGTGCTGTTTTGTTAAATACACATGGTAATCATCCTGTATTTTATATTCGATTGAGAGGGCTTGCGCCGGAACGTTCTTATCGGGATAAGAAAACAGGTGTTGTTTATTCAGGAGCTGCTTTGATGGAGCTTGGTATGCCGTTTACGATAGTACCCGGTAATTATCCAAGCTATCAGATCCTGCTTGATGCCGTAGAATAAGTGCAGTAAAATAAGAATAAATAGGACTCCCCGGTTTCTGCTTGCAGAGATCGGGGAGTTTGGTAAAAACAATAAAGTAAAAGAGATATAAGATGATCAGAAATGAGGTGACGGACAGATGGATACGAAAGAAATTACTGTATCAGATCTGGCACGGGAACAGATCAGAAACGCAGAACGATTATTTCCGTTGATTTTGGAAAAAACAGAAGAAAGA
>JBNMJP010000116.1:0-6144 GCA_050873905.1 Jutongia sp.
CATCAATATCATTAAAGGAACCGGACATACTGTCCTTTCCACCGATAGATGGAAGTCCCAGCTTCATCTGTGCATCATAAGCACCTAAGAGGGCAGCCATCGGCTCACCCCATCGCTTCGGATCTGTTCCGAGACGTCAGAAATACTCCTGGAATGTAAAGCGGATCTTACTGTAATCTCCACCGGAAGCAACAATCTTGGCTACTGATGAAATCACGGCATAAACTGCACCATGGTACGGGCTCCAGCTTGTCAGATATGGATCCATGCCATAACTCATCATAGTAACGGTATCACATTTGCCCTCCAGTACCGGAAGCTTAGCGATCATTGTCTGGATCGGCGTATGCTGTGTCTTTCCGCCATAAGGCATCGTTACAGTAGAAGCACCGATGGAGCTGTCGAACATCTCCACAAGTCCCTTCTGGGAGCAGACATTCAGATCACGCAGGGTATCTAACCATGCACGCTTCAGATCTCTTGTATCCTTCTTCTCCCGGAAGTAGTTTTTGTCCTGATCCGGCATTGTCACTTCAACATCAGTCTCCTGATGAGCACCATTGGTATCAAGGAATGCTCTGGAGATATCTACGATAGTCTTGCCTCTCCACTTCAGTACAAGACGTGGGCTTTCCGTCACCTCAGCCACAACAACTGCTTCGAGGTTTTCCTCGGCTGCATAATCAAGCATTTTATCCACATCGGACTTGGCAACAACAACTGCCATACGCTCCTGAGACTCAGAAATCGCAAGCTCTGTGCCGTCCAGTCCGGCATATTTCTTTGGCACCTTATCCAGATTAACCTCCAGACCATCTGCCAGCTCACCGATAGCAACGGACACACCGCCGGCACCGAAATCGTTACACTTCTTAATAATGGAGCTGACCTCCTGTCGGCGGAACAGACGCTGGATCTTACGCTCAGTCGGAGCATTACCCTTCTGAACCTCTGCGCCACAGACATCAATGGACTTTGTGGTATGTGCCTTGGAGGAACCTGTCGCACCACCGATACCATCACGTCCGGTACGTCCACCCAGAAGGATGATGATATCGCCCGGATCACTGTTTTCACGAATGACATTACGTCTTGGAGCGGCACCCATAACAGCACCGATCTCCATACGCTTTGCTACATAATTTGGATGATAAACCTCATTGACCAGTCCGGTCGCAAGACCGATCTGGTTACCATATGAGCTGTATCCATGAGCAGCACCTGTGGTGATCTTACGCTGTGGCAGCTTACCCGGAAGGGTATCCTTCATGGAAACAGTCGGATCTGCCGCGCCGGTCACACGCATTGCCTGATATACATAGCCTCTTCCTGACAACGGATCACGGATCGCACCACCAAGACAGGTAGCAGCACCACCAAACGGCTCAATCTCGGTCGGATGATTGTGTGTCTCGTTCTTAAAGAATACAAGCCACTCCTCTTCCTTTCCGTCAATCTCAACCGGAACCACGATGGAGCAGGCATTGATCTCATCGGACTCCTCCATATCGTCCAGCTTGCCGTCCTTCTTTAACTGACGCATTGCCAGAAGCGCAATATCCATCAGAGAAACAAACTTATCATCTCTGCCCGCAAACATCTCCTTATGTGCTGCGTAATATTCCTGATATGCATCCTCGATCGGCTTTTTGTAATAACCGTCATCGAAGGTAACATTCTTTAACTCGGTGAGGAATGTGGTGTGACGACAGTGATCAGACCAGTATGTATCCAGAACACGGATCTCTGTCACGGAAGGATCACGCTTCTCCTCTCCTGCAAAATATTTCTGAATATGCAGGAAATCCTTAAAGGTCATCGCCAGATTCAGGGAATCATAAAGCTCCTTTAATTCTGCCTCCGGCATACTCTGGAAGCCGTCAAATACAGCCACATCTGCCGGCTCGTCAAACTTCTGGACCAATGTATCCGGCTTCTTTTCGTCGGTTTCTCTGGAATCCACCGGATTGATGCAGTACTCCTTGATCCTTGTACGGTCTTCCTCGCCAATCTCTCCCTCAAAAACATACGTTGTTGCAGAACGGATCACCGGATCCTCTTTCTCATTTAAGAGTTTCACACACTGTTCTGCGGAATCTGCTCTCTGATCAAACTGTCCCGGAAGATACTCTACAGAAAAGCAGAATGCATCCGGATCCATCTCAAAGGTCTCCTCATAACAATCATCTACAGGCGGCTCTGAAAATACCGTCATCAATGCCTGCTGATATGTGGCATCGCTAAGATTTTCCACGTCATAACGTATCAAAACCCTCACGTTACGCAAAGCGGTAATGCCAAGATACTGTCTTACTTCCTCCTTCAGTTCTTTTGCCCGAACTGCATAAGGAGCTTTTTTCTCCACGTAAATTCTTTTTACCTGTCCCATTTTTTCCTCCTGTTTGTGATCAACGCCGTACATATGCCATATAAGATCGATTTATTATTTGCCGGAAGTTGCATCAGAAGAATCTTTATTCATCTTCTCCAGATCAGCAGCAGTAACAATATCCGTCGTTACAGAACCAATTGTTACATCTCCCCATACATCAGAATTGGTTGATACCTTATAATTTTTAAGAATCCCCTGATACCACTTATCATAAGCATCATTCTGTGCAGATTCAATCGCTGAATCGCATGCTTTCTTATAGCTGTCCTGAGAATTATTATCTACCATTTTAACGAAAAGAACATATCCGCTCTTTTCATCCTTAATGATCTCAGAAATCTCACCTTTCTTCATGGCTTTGATCTGCTTCAGAAGCTTCTTGTCTGTTACCATACTCCAACCATCTTTCTCTGTAAAGCTTGTATCAGAGAATTTAATATCTGATTTGCTGTCATCCTTCAGAAGCTTAGAGAAATCCTTGGCATCTGCAGCCTTTTTGTACAGATCCTGCAATTCCTTTTCCAGTTTCGTCTTCTTGCTTGCAGAAAGCTTCTTGTTTTTTCCGTCAGAATCCGTTGTTGTATTAGAGAATGCATAGCACTGAACCTTGTATTCTCTGTAATCCTTCTTGGAAATATCCTTAACAGCAGCCTTCTCATCCACTGTCTTATCCAATTTCTTTGTCTCCGCATCCTTATAGTTATCTGCCAGCTTACGACGCTCGAAACGCTTTGTCAGCTTTCCCTTGGAAATATTCAGGCGAAGCTTCTGTGTAAAGGAAAGTCCCTTTAATGCCTTGGATACCTCATCCTGTACATCTTTTTTGTCATCAGCACTCAGCTTATAACCTGCCTTTTTTGCTTCCTGATACAGAATCTCATACTCTGTCTCTGTGTCAATGACCTCCTGCTTAATACCAATGGCATTTGTTACAGTAGAAGTAATATTTCTGTCACTGCCCATGTAGTTGTTTTCCCAGATAGACTTTCCTGTGTACATCTGATACATCTCATTGTACGGAAGATATGCGCTCTCACGTTCATAGATCGGATACATCATATCATCCATGGTCAGCTTGGTATTATTGACCTTTAATACAACCTTTGGCTGAAACTGCTGAATACCTACACCAATGCAAAGTACCAGCACAATAATGACACAGATTGCACCGATCACAATCTTTTTCGTATCACTTAATCCGCCATCGGACAACCTCTTATTTCCTTTTGCTGCAGATACTTGAGAAGATGTCTTTGCACTCTCACTATTCTGCTTGTTCATGATTTTTTTTGATGAATTCATGTTTACTCCTCCACTTGGTAATTATCACGTTCAAAAAAATAAAACGCTATCTTCTATTCTACCGAAAATACAGGAGAAGTCAAGAAATTATTCCGAATTCACACAAAACACATAAATAAATAATCCTCGCAAAAATAAAAAAATATCTCTCTGACATTTCTCATTGCAAAAAAAAGAAACCTTAAAAGGTTTCTTAAATAAAATCATCAATATATAATGCGGAAGAAGGGACTTGAACCCTCACTCGGAAATCCGAACTAGAACCTGAATCTAGCCTGTCTGCCAATTCCAGCACTTCCGCATGTCTGCCTGCGAGCATCTCTCGCGAGCACGATTAGTATATTATCATCTTTATGTATGATTGTCAACTATTATTTTTAATTTTTTTATATTTCCGCAAAGGAGATGAGCAAAAGCTCCACTCCAAGCTGGTCACCAATATTTCCCCTTTTGAACTGGTATTCCGTTTCAATACAGGAATCCAGCATGGAACGGATCTTTTTTCCGGAAAACCGCCGACACTGGGACTGATACTTTCCCACCGCAAACGGTGGAACTCCTGCTTTCTTTGCCATTTCTGACCGGTCATATTTTCCTGCCATCCCCTTAATCTGCAGCAAAACATTAAAATGACGGGTCAAAAGATACAAGATCGACATAGGATTTTCCCGCAGCGTCAAAAGGTCATGATACAGTCGCAGAGTCTCCCCCTGATTACCGGATGCCACTGCATCCATCATCTGAAATATCCTTCCGGTAACCTGAATACTGCACACCGCATCAATATCCTCTTTCGTAATGACTTCCCGTCCCTCTGTATAGGCGATCAGTTTATCCAGCTCATTTTTTATATTGATCATAGAATTATCGACTTGCTCCAGCAGATAGGAGGCAGTACTCTCCTGTATTTTCCTGCCGCTTTGCTTCAGAAGCAACGCTACCCATGCCTTCAGCTCCCGCTCTGTCATTGTCGTCATCTCAACGGCAAGACCATTTTTATTGACATATTTGTAAAGCTTATTTCGTTTATCAACTTCTTTCTCTACAAAGACCATCACTGTGGTGTCCGGCATCGTTGGCAGATAATCTGCCAGCTCAGATGCATTCTTAAACCAGCGGCTGTTTTCCACAATGATGATGCGGTGGTCACTGAAAAAAGGAAGGGTATTGGCCGCTTCCCGCAGCGTCGGAAAATCAATATCCTTTCCCTCGAAATAGGAATAGTTCATCTCATCCCCATCGCCCAGCACTGCCTTTTTCAGTCTGTCACGATACATTCTTTTCAGATAATCTTCCTCTCCATACAGAAGATATACCGGATGAAATGTCTGGTTTTTCAGATCTTCCTTCAGCTGTTTCATATATACGACCTAACCCCTTCCATGGTCAGCACCTGTGATTTATTTCATATATGTCTGAAAGCTTTCCGCCGGGTCTGCTTTTACATCAAAGCCCAATTCCTGCAGCGTCTGTGCCAAAGCCCTCAATGTCTCTGTCATATCCGCCTCATTGGCATTATTGCCCATATGACCAATGCGGATCACCTTACCCGCAAGCACATCAAAGCAGCCTGCGATCATAATATGGTGCTTTTCTACCATTGTATTCAAAATATCCTGTGCTTTCATTCCCTCCGGCACATAAAATACCGTAACAGAGGATGCAAAGCCACTTTCAAGATACAACGTAAGACCTGCTTCTGTCAATGCCTTTCTGGTTGCTGCCGCAATCTTTGCATGACGTTTCAAATGCTCCGGATCTGCCGCCACATTTTCCAAAGCCTGTCTCAGTCCCATAATGTCACTGACCGGCATGGTATAAGGGAACCACTGGTCCTTATAATAATTCTCAAAGGTTAGAAGATTCGCATAGAAGGAACGGATTGGTGTCTTTCTCTCATGCATTGCTTTAAAGGCATCCTCACTGACAGCCACCATGGTCAGTCCCGGAGGTGCAGACAATGCTTTCTGGGAGCCGCCGCAGACAATATCGATCTGAGCCGCATCCACATCCAGCTCATCCGCAAACATCCCCGTCACCGAATCCACCACTGTCAAAATGCCGTATTCCTTCAGGATCGGACACAGCTTTTCCACCGGATTTAACAGGCCGCTTGGGGTATCACTGTGCACCAGAGTCGCATATTTGAAATCATGATCCTTCTCCAGATAATCACGAAGCGCCTCCGGTGACAACGGATTATGGTAATCAAGAGACCAGGTTACCGGATTTCCCTGATACATGGATACAAAATCAGCAAAACCTTTTCCAAAAATCCCATTGTCGATGACAAGGACACGGTCATCCGGCTCCGTCAGAGAAGCGCATGCTGCCTCCAGTCCAAGAATTCCCTCTCCTCCCAGGATAAAGCATTCATTCTCCGTATGGATCAAGTTTCCAAACTGACGGCAGGTATCCCGGTAGAAATCATAAAATGCCGGATCCAGATC
>JBNMJP010000117.1:0-6130 GCA_050873905.1 Jutongia sp.
GTATGTATCGAAAGAATATAAAATGGGTCGCAGCAGCAGTGGCAGCTATCGTGATGGTAGCAGGAACAGCGAAGATCCATGCGGGCACGGTAGCAACAGAGAAGCCAATGGCTGGTATCAATCTCAGTCTGGACAAGTACAGTGATGCCGTTCTTGCGGAGCAGGAAAAGGAAGAGACCGAGGAACAGGAGACCGAGGTGACAGCAGAGCAGCTTACTTCGAAGAGTGCTGCAGCTATAACGACTTTGGAAACAACAGAGAAGTCTTCTGACAAGAAGGAGAAAAAGGAGATCAGCCATTTAAAGCTGAACCTGAAATATGATCGTCTTGGTGTGGCAAAGGTTGATTCTTATCTGAATGTCAGAAATAAGCCGGGGGAGAGTTCCAAGATCGTCGGAAAGATGACAAAGAACTCCGGCTGTAATATCTATAAGATCAACAAGGGCTGGGCAAAGATCGTATCCGGTAAGGTAAAGGGATATGTAAAAGCCAGCTATCTGGTCAAGGATAAGCAGGCAGAGGAGCTTGCTAAAAAAATTGCAAACCTCCGTATCTCTGTGAATACAGAGACATTGAATGTACGATATCTTCCATCTACGGATGCGAGGATCTATGATCAGATCTCCGAGGAGGACGAGTACGATATTTATAAGAGAGACTTAACAAAGAGTTGGTTAAAGAAATATATTTCCAAGCATTGTAAGAAATCTGACTTGAAGAATATTGATACAAAGGAAATGTACAATAATCTGGAAAACTGGATGTGTATCAGTATTGATAATGAGAAGGCATTTGTCAGTAAGGATTTCGTTAAGGTTACCTTTAATCTTGACAGAGCGGTATCCATTAATGAGTCCGGGCTTACCTCAAAGACATCTTCGGATTCCTCAGATTCATCAAATCTCACCAATATGGTAAATTATGCAATGCAGTTTTTGGGTAATCCATATGTCTGGGGTGGTACAAGCCTGACCAATGGTACAGACTGCTCCGGATTTGTTATGAGAATTTACCAGCATTTTGGATATTCTTTACCAAGAACCTCCGCTGCACAGGCAGGAGCAACGAAGACCGTCAGTTCCGGTGATGTACGTCCGGGAGATCTGTTCTTCTATGGCAGTGGTGGTGTCAGTCATGTTGCCATGTATATTGGCAATGGTCAGATCATTCATGCGAGCAATCCTCGTACCGGTATAAAGATTTCCTCTGCATATTACCGGACACCGATCAAGATTGGACGCGTGATTGGCTAATGAATTGTAATTATAAGGCTGTTCTGCAAAAGAAAATTTGTCAGAACAGTCTTTTTCTGTTAATATGGTATAATGTGCGCAAAGGCAAAAGTAAAGCTTTTTCGAACCTTTTGCCGAAGCATTGCGAATTTTTGATACAATATCTGCAGATACAGGAAGGATTGTTAGAATGAATATTGTGTTATGTGTCATTGTGATCGTACTGTTGATCGGAGTGAAATTATATGTAGACCGGAAAAATTATAAAAAGCGAATACGTGAAAGGCTTCTGCGGGAATGGGGAAGTCCCATTGACGAGGAATATAGTAACGAAAAGCTTCAGGCAGTGGCGGAGTATTATCGTGATCAGGAGCCAGTAGCGTATGTGGATGATATCACCTGGAATGATCTGGATATGGACCGGGTATACCAGCAGATGAATCATACGAAGTCAGCGATGGGACAGGAATATTTATATTATCTGCTGCGCTGTCCGGTGACGGATCCGAAGGGGCTGGAGGAAAGGGAGCGGCTGATCTCCTTTTTTCAGACGGAGGAGAAAGCACGTTTTATGCTCCAGGAAGAGTTTGCCACGATTGGAAAGGCGGGCAGTTTTTCTGTTTATGGTTATCTGGACAAGATCAATTTATTAAAAAAGGAAACGGGCATTTTTTCCATCATTCAGTTTGCAGCGTTTCTGGGAGGTGTCATATCGTGTATTTTTGTACCGGACATCATGATCATGCCAACAGCAGTGATCGCAGCGGTCAACATGGTGACATATTATAAAAGAAAAGCACAGATGGAGAAGTTTTACCGATTATTTGCATTTGTTGTGCGTATGATCCGTTTTTCGGAGACGGTATCTGCTTTGAAAATTAAAGAACTGCAGACATATTTTGACCGGATGAAGGAAAAACAAGGCAAGTTCCGTAGATTTTGCCGGGGAAGCTGGCTTGTGGTTGGCGGCGGGCAGATGGAGGGCAATATTACCGATATTCTGATGGACTATGTCCGTCTTTTGACCCATATTGATATTATTAAATTCCAGTCCATGGCAGGAGAAGTGCTGCGTCTGCAGAAGGATCTGCTGGATATTTATGAGACGGTTGGATTTCTGGACAGTATGATCGCCACTGCTTCTTACCGGGAAATGATGCAGGCGTGGTGTGTCCCGGAAATGGAACAGGCGAAAGGAAGAGGGTTTTATCTAGAGGCAGATGAAATTTATCACCCTCTGTTGTCTGAGCCGGTTAAAAATACGATCCATGCGCACCGGAATGTTTTACTGACCGGTTCTAATGCATCCGGAAAATCTACCTTTATCAAGACTGTGGCGATCAATGCGATTTTGGCGCAGACGCTGCATACTGTGCTGGCAGACCGCTATGAGTCGGTGTATTTCCGGGTATATTCGTCCATGGCGCTCCGGGATGACATAATGAGCAATGAGAGCTATTACATGGTGGAGATTAAATCCCTCAAGCGGATCGTGGATCAGGCAAAGGAAGAGGGGGAGCCGGTACTCTGCTTTATTGATGAGGTGCTCCGTGGTACTAATACTGTGGAGCGTATTGCAGCATCCACGGAGATCTTAAGCTTATTGGCACAGAAAAACGCGTTCTGCTTTGCGGCGACTCATGACATTGAATTGACAGAGCTTTTGAAGGAGCAGTATGATAATTACCATTTCGAGGGACAGGTCGAGGAGGATGATGTGATCTTTGATTACCGTCTCCGGAAAGGCAAAGCCATGACCAGAAATGCCATTAAGCTTTTGCATATGATCGGGTATGACCAGCATATTGTACAGCGGGCGCAGGACCGCGTGGAGCATTTTGTGGAGACCGGAAGCTGGAATATGTGATCTTTTGATTAGAAAGTGATGGAAATGCTATCGTGTGTCTGAAGCCAAAAACTTGCAGACCGGGAAAGGGAGAAAGATTAATATGACAAAAATTACAATGTATACAGACGGAGCGGCCAGAGGAAATCCGGACGGACCGGGAGGATATGGAACGATCTTGTCTTTTGTGGATTCCAAAGGGCAGGAGCATATCAAGGAGCTTTCGGCGGGATATCAGAAAACCACCAATAACCGGATGGAGATGATGGCTGTGATCGCAGGGATGGAGGCACTAAACAGACCCTGTGAGATCGTGGTATATTCCGATAGTCAGTATGTAGTGAAAGCATTTAATGAGCACTGGCTGGACGGTTGGATCAAAAAAGGCTGGAAACGCGGGAAAAATGAGCCAGTCAAAAATGTAGATCTGTGGAAACGCCTGCTGGCAGCTATGGAGAAGCATCAGGTATCTTTCCAGTGGGTCAAGGGACATAACGGGCATCCGCAGAATGAACGCTGTGACGAGCTTGCTACTACAGCGGCAGATGGAACAGATCTTCTGGTAGATGAGGGCATACAATAAAGCGGCAGACATAAAAGCAAAGGAAGTGTTTTGTCTGATCCTGACACAGCAGTGAACGGTAAAGTTTACCGGATTTCGATTTTTCGTAGAATATTCATGGTAGAATACGGAAATAATACATAACAAATTCAGAAAGGAATGGTTATGTATGAAGGGAAAAGTATTTCGCTATATTACCGTATGCTGTCTGTTTCTTGCATTATTTGCTCTTGCCAATTTTTACTGCTATCAGTCCGCCATGAATCAGTTTGAAAAGATGCAGGAGGATTATGAGAGCCGTGTGGGAGAGCAGGTGCAGGTGTATGTGGATAATCAGATGGAGCAGATGGAAAAAAATGTCCGGGAATCTGTACAGACCGAAAATGTATCCAAAACATTATCGGATAATACGGTATATCAGGTGCAGAGTCACAGTGCATTGACGGATGAGACCGTAACAGAATATAAGGCGCTGCCGGAGGAACTGGTAGGCTGCGACAGACAGCAGGTACAGGAATATTGCAGCAAGTACAAAAAGAACATGTCTGCGAAGGAGTTCCTGGATGGTCTGCAGAGTGTGAGCCTGATTTCCTTTTCGCCGGAGCGGCTGACTGTGTGCAAGAATTATGACCAATCAAAGGTAAAGTTTCGGTATTATCTGATATCAGACGGTACAGAGGTGATTGCCTATTATGGAGATATGAAAACCGTTTATGAGCATACTGGTATTGCGGTTTCCTCTCTTTCCAAGAAGGAAAAGCAGCAGCTCAAAAAGGGCATTGAAGTAAAGGATGAGGAAGAATTGTACGGCATACTGGAAAATTATTCCAGCTGACAGATAGAAAAAGAAATGGAGAAAAACATGCAGGAAGAAGTGATCGTGATCGGTGCCGGAGCATCGGGAATGATGGCGGCGGTGACGGCAGCAGAAAAGGGATGCAGGGTCCTTGTTCTGGAACAGTTGTCACAGCCCGGCAAAAAGATCTATGCAACAGGAAACGGTAAATGCAATTATACCAATGATCATCAGACACCGGAATGTTACCGGGGAGAAGAACCGGAATTTATCCGGAAAGCATTGGAGCATTAATTGAGACTCCGGCATTTCTAGATGAATATACAGGACAGCAGAACTTGCAGATTCTGGCAGAACTAGGAGGAATCCGCAGTAAAGAAGTGGTCATCAATGCATTAGAACGGGTGGGGTTAACAGAGGATTGTTCCAAATTATACCGAAAATATTCGCTAGGCATGAAACAAAAATTAGGGATTGCCAATGCAATCATGAATGAACCGGATATCATTATTTTAGATGAACCGATCAATGCCTTAGATGAAGACAGCGTTGGTGTTATCCGTAACAGCTTGTTTGAACTGAGGGATAAAGGCAGTCTGATCATTGTTGCATGCCATGACCGGGAAGAACTGGATTATCTGTCAGATGAGATATATGTGATGGCACATGGAGAAATCATTAGGAAGGAGAATTCCTGATATGGTCCGATTATTAAAATATGATTTTAAAAGAGGCACTTTACAATACTTTAAAGGGTATTTGTGTGCATTTGTGATATGCCTGTGTAGTTCCATTTATCTGAAAAATATAATTGCTGATATGAATGCCGCAGGTGTTTTGGCATCTCATGGAACAATAATGGATTATTATATGTATGCTGTAAAAGGAATGGAAACTTATGTGCTTAAGAAGGATTCTTTCTTTCAGATTCCCGTATATTGGTTCTGCTATCATGTTGTGCTTGCCTATATCATTGGCAGTTATACGCAAAACGATTTTGCCGGATATGCAAAGAATACAATTCTTGCAACAAAAACCCGGATGGGATGGTGGGGCGCAAAGTGTCTATGGTGTATCGGAAGTGTGATCCTTTACTATATAATCGGATTCGTGGGAGCTGTTGTCTGGGGGGTTATCTCAGATGCACAGGTTTCATTACAGGTAACGAAAGAGCTTATGAAAAGTTTTGGTGAAGGACTTCTGTATTTATCTGGAGGACAGATACTTTTATTGGTAATTGTTCTGCCATGTCTGGTATCAATTGGTGTATCTTTATTACAAATCCTGCTCAGCTTGAGATTCGGGTCGGTTGCCAGTTTCGCATGCATCTGCGTTATATATATTTTTTCGGTGTATTATACCAATCCATTCATGATTGGCAATTATACGATATGGAGGAGAAATAATACCGTATGTGCTGGATCGAATATCTATATGTCGATTGGTATTATATATGCACTGCTGCTAATAACAGTAACAATAATAATAGGTATGATATATGTTGATGAGAAGGACATTTTATAATGTAGCATACATTGTCTGGTTAGAAGGAGAAGAGGCAGAATGAAGAAGAAAATAATACCAATAGTTTTATTGATCATGGCTGTGATTGTGATATACGGTGTTGGCAGTATCCGAAAAAAGGTTGTGCAACAAAAAGATGCTTCTTCGGAAAGTGTTTCCCAGACCGAGGA
>JBNMJP010000118.1:0-6074 GCA_050873905.1 Jutongia sp.
AACCAGAACTGCGGCAAGACGACCCTGTTTAATCAGCTGACCGGTTCCAATCAGCATGTGGGGAATTTCCCCGGAGTCACGGTAGACCGCAAGGACGGTTCTATCAAAGGACACCCGGAAACACTGGTGACCGATCTGCCGGGCATTTATTCTATGTCTCCCTACAGCAGTGAGGAAATCGTATCCAGGAATTTTGTATTGGAGGAGAGACCGCGGGCATTGATCAATATAGTAGATGCAACAAATATTGAGCGGAATCTCTATCTGACCATGCAGCTTTTGGAGATGGATATTCCTATGGTGGTTGCGCTGAATATGATGGATGAGGTGACGGGCAATCAGGGAGCAGTAGATGTCAATGGAATGGAAGCGTTGCTCGGAGTGCCGGTGATCCCAATTTCCGCAGCCAAAAATGAAGGCGTGGACGAGCTGGTGCGCCATGCACTTCATATTGCAAAATATCAGGAGAAACCGCTGCGTCAGGATTTTTGTGATAAAAATGACCACAAGGGTGCGGTGCACCGCTGTATTCATGCCGTCATTCATCTGATCGAGGATCATGCAGAACATGCGAAGATCCCGGTGCGTTTTGCTGCGACGAAGGCAATCGAAGGTGATCCGTTGATCTTAGAAAAGCTGGCACTGGATCAGAACGAAACGGAGATGTTAGAACATATTGTACAGCAGATGGAAACGGAACGGGGTCTGGATCGAAGTGCAGCGATTGCGGATATGCGGTTTGACTTTATTGAACGTCTGTGTGAGCAGACGGTTGTGAAGCCGAAGGAGAGCCGGGAACGGATCCGCAGTGAGCGCATTGACCGTATATTGACCGGAAAATATACAGCAATTCCATGTTTTGTTGGAATTATGGTACTTGTCTTTTGGCTGACCTTTAACGTAATTGGGGCCTGGCTGCAGAATGTTTTGCAGATGGGGATTGATGCTGTGTCCGGTATTGTGGACAAAGGGCTTACGGCACTTCAGGTGAATGAAGCAATACACAGCCTGATCATTGATGGTATTTTTACCGGTGTGGGAAGTGTGTTAAGCTTTCTGCCGATTATTGTAACATTGTTTTTCTTTTTGTCCCTGATGGAGGACAGCGGTTATATTGCCCGTGTGGCATTTGTCATGGATAAGCTTCTGCGTAAGATCGGTCTGTCCGGCCGCAGTATTGTGCCGATGCTGATCGGGTTTGGCTGTACCGTGCCGGCGGTGATGGCTACCCGTACACTCACCAGCGAACGTGACCGCAAGATGACTATATTATTAACACCGTTTATGAGCTGCACGGCGAAGCTGCCGATTTATTCCTTCTTTGTCAGTGTATTTTTCCCGGGACATGGAGGGCTTATTATGGCGGGGCTTTATCTGTTTGGTATTATTATGGGGATTCTTGTGGCGTTTTTATATAAGGGTACGCTTTTTCAGGGAGAGCCGGTGCCGTTTGTCATGGAACTGCCAAACTACCGCCTGCCGGGAGCGAAGAATGTGGCACAGCTTTTGTGGGAGAAGGCGAAGGACTTCTTACAAAAAGCGTTTTCGGTCATTCTGATCGCCACGATCGTTGTATGGTTCCTGCAAAGCTTTAATCTCCGCCTGAATATGGTGGAGGATTCGGCAGACAGTATATTGGCGGCGGTCTCTTCTCTGCTGGTACCGCTGTTTGTGCCGCTTGGTCTTGGAGACTGGCGGATCTGTACAGCACTTCTCAGCGGTTTTATGGCAAAGGAAAGCGTAGTATCCACGTTGGGAGTTCTGTTCGGTGGAAATATTGGTTCCGTAATGTCTCCGGTTTCTGCAGCTTCCCTGCTGGTATTCAGTCTGCTGTATACGCCATGTGTGGCGGCGATTGCTTCTATTAAAAGAGAGCTGGGCAGTAAATGGGCTGTGGGTGTTGTGTTCTGGCAATGTGCGGTATCATGGATAGCGGCATTTCTGGTGAGATTGGTGTGTATGGGTGCGATGGGATGATCGTGTAGGTTATGGGAGTTTGTGTGTGAAAGTTTCCGTCTGAAAAATGAAATAACGGTGACAATCTATGATGAATATGGTACAATTCGTAAATAAATGGAAAAGGAGAGATGTTATGGAATCGCACCGGAAAAAGAAAATTGCACCGGTCATTATCACGTTGCTTGTTATTTTATATTATCTGCTTTATTTCTGTCTGGTCATCAGCCTTGTACCGGTAGTGCTCAAGGTGGTGCTGGCAGTAATCCCGGCGGCGTTAGGCGGAGCGATGATATATGTCTGCATGGAAAGAATCAAAGAAATCGATGGAGGAGAAGAAGATGATCTTAGTAAATACTGATTACATTACCGGGAAGGAACTGGAAATGCTAGGGCTGGTGAAGGGAAGCACAATTCAGTCCAAGAATGTTGGAAGAGATATTACACAGAGCCTGAAGACTCTGGTGGGCGGCGAGTTGAAGGCGTACAATGAAATGATGACGGAGGCGCGGGCACTTGCCACCAAGAGAATGGTGATGGAGGCGGAGAGCATGGGTGCAGATGCCGTTGTGAATGTGCGCTATGCGTCCTCGGCAGTGATGCAGGGAGCTGCTGAGGTGATCGCGTATGGCACGGCAGTAAAGTTTAAGTAGACAAGGGGAAATTATGCGCCAGATAAAAATGATCCGATTTTATATGGGAAGAATAAAGCAACAAAAAAGAGCTGCCTTTTTAGAAAGCAACGTATATACGTTGCGAAAAGGAAAAGCAACAAAAAAGAGTTGCACAATTTAGGATCATAAGATAAAGTATATGGTATGAGGTGAATTACATGAAATATGCAGCGATAATGTTTGATGTAGTAGAGTCCCGGAAATATTATGATCGATATGATGTACAAAATGTATTAATGGGATGCGTGGATTATCTAAATACTATATATGAACAAGGAATAAAGAAAAAGGTAGTATCTAGTGCAGGGGATGAATTTCAGGGGTTGTTTTTTGATTTACAAGCCGCATTTTTATATATTAAAAAATTACAGATTTTAATATATCCTATTAAGATAAGGTGTGGTATAGGATATGGCAAAATAAAGTATGACGTGGAAGAATGGACGTCGTCTGCTTTTGATGGAGAAGCATATTATTTGGCAAGGGATGCGATCAATGCGGTTAAACGAAAAAAAAGTAATGTCATATGCTTTAATACAAATTCAAAATATGACAGATATTTAAATGAATTTTGTTTATCAACTCAGCAGATCAGGTTAAGACAACCGCAGGTTGCAAATATAATTGAGATTATATCAGATATTATGCTGCCCCTTAAGGATAGCTGGGAGGATACTTCGTTTTATAGCTGGTTATTGGACAATAGATACAAATTGTTAGAACAAGAATATTGGAGCATGGGGTATAGAAGACAGGAGAGTCAGGAAATGCCTGTCATAAATTATGAAATGCTGTATGAAAATAGAAATTTATATAATGCAAAGAAAGATGACAAGCTGTCATTTTATATGGATGAATTTTGGGTTCGTGGTATGTCAACAGAAATTGCTCGAATTATGAATACTTCTCGGCAAAATATCGACAGATATATAATATCAGCAAGAATAAAGGAAAGGAGAACAAGGGATAAAGCGATATTTGATTTACTAGGGGAGGATATATGGAAAACTATTTGATTTTATTGATATTCCATTTGATTGGTGATTTTTACTTGCAAACAACAAAGGTCGCAAGATGTAAAAAGTGCAGCAAAGGGAGAATTGTGCGGAGAATGTCAGAAGTGTAAAAATAATATATGGTTTAATGGAGAATATTTACGAATGCATTCCGTGCTGTATATTGTGCCGTTTTTGGTGTTGTATTTTGTGGCGGGATGGAAATCTGCAACTGGTGCCATAGCAATATTATTGGCAACACATATATTGATAGATGCAACGGCTTGTTATTTTAACAAGAAAATGAAACAAACAGTTGTCTTTATTATTGATCAGATGCTGCATATGGGAGTTTTGTGCGTAATATTACACATTTTTGGGTTCAACTGTGATGCCGGCCGTTATTATGAAGCGTTGAAAATTGTTTTTTTGAGTCTTGCGCTGATAATGCCATGCTCAATAATGATTAATAAATTGATTCAGGATATTTATCCTAATTCAAATGAGACGGGTATGTTTGATGTTGGTTCTATGATAGGAGTTATGGAACGGATATTGACAGTTGTTTTTGCCTGTTTAGGAAATTTTTCTGCTATTGCGATAATAATTACGATAAAAACTTGGGCGAGAACAAACGATTTAAAGGAGACAGAGTTTAGAAATAAGTATCTGCTGGGAACATTAACAAGCTTGGTTTTGGCATTGCTGATTTTTATTATTTATAACGAGTTGTAGGAAAGCATTGCAGATGGAAGAGGGAAATTATGCGCCAGATAAAAATGATCCGATTTTATATAGGAAGAATAATGAGAAATCTTGCAGTTTTTATACGCTGGGGGATTTTCTCTGCATTTGTCGGTCTTTTTGTCGGTGCTTTTAGCACATTGTTTGCTTTTTGCCTGCGTCAGGTGATGTCATTCCGGACGGAGAATCCATGGCTGATCCTGTGTCTGCCCCTGGCAGGTGTTATGATTGTATTTTTATATGGAGTATTCCGGTACAAGAACGATAAAGGCACAAATATGGTTCTTTCCTCTATTCATGCGGAGGCGGAAGTGCCATTCCGGATGGCGCCGCTGATCTTTATGTCCACGATCATTACACATTTGTTCGGTGGAAGTGCCGGACGTGAGGGAGCAGCGTTGCAGCTTGGCGGCAGCATCGGGCAGCAGCTTGGCAAGCTGTTCCGGTTTGATGAGAAGGATCAGCGCGTTGTGGTCATGTGCGGTATGAGTGCGGCGTTTTCGGCCATTTTTGGAACTCCGATCGCAGCGTCAATATTTTCCATGGAGGTAGTCAGCGTTGGCGTAATGTATTATGCGGCGCTGGTTCCTTGTGTATTTTCTTCTTTGGTTGCTTCTAAGTTTGCAACACATATGGGCATTGGTCCTAATGTATTTAAAATACGGCAGATGCCGCTTTTTCAGGTCGTTCCAAGCCTGAAGATCATTGGGCTGGCACTTTGCTGTGCCGCACTGAGTGTCGTGTTTTGTATGGCGCTTCATTCTCTGGGAGATTTTTATCGAAATAAACTGAAGAATCCATATATAAGGATTATTGTGTCTTCTCTGGTGATTATTCTGCTGACGATCATTTTGCAGACCGATGATTATATGGGTGCCGGTGTGCCGGTGATCCAGCGGGCGATTCAGGGCAATGTAGAGCCGCTGGCATTTGTATGGAAAATTGTTTTTACGGCACTGACGCTGGAAGCGGGATTTAAAGGTGGCGAGATCGTACCGTCATTTTTTGTGGGAGCAACCTTTGGATGTCTGTTTGGTCATATTCTGGGGATTTCTCCGTCACTGTGTGCAGCGGTGGGTATGATGTCTGTTTTCTGTGGTGTGACCAACTGTCCTGTTACGTCAATGCTGATCGCATTTGAGCTGTTTGGATATCATGGAGTACCGTTTTTCCTGCTGGGAATCAGTGTGAGTTATCTGATGTCGGGATATTATGGGCTTTATCATGACCAGACGATCGTGTATTCGAAATATAAGACGGAATATATTAACAGAAAAGCCCGCAACTAGAGTAAAATCAGAGTTTTTCTTCTGGATAATTTATAGGATTTGTGTCTGTGGCCCAAAGCTTGCGGTGCTGAGATAAAATGTAGTTAAAACTTCTCTTAATAGCAAAGTGTGCTATTAAGAGGTACTTTGAATTTGCTCTATTTTTTTATTCTCTGGATGTGATCGGCTCGGTAAGCTCGTCTAAGTGACCTTCGTAAATAAAACGCAGGAGATTGTTGGTCTGGCGCAGAGCTTTTGCCAGAAGTGGAGCCGGCAGTGTCAGATTTTCCGTAAAATCCGCAAATTCATCCAGATCCACGACTTCAACATGTTTGTCCGGGTAGATCAGAACATCGATCAGAAGGTCGTGAAAGATGTAAGTATTTTCCTCCGGACGGTGTTCTGTCTCGATAATATCACAATACCAGTACACAAGC
>JBNMJP010000119.1:0-5981 GCA_050873905.1 Jutongia sp.
GATGTTGTGAACGCTGGCACGGCTCACGGTGGTTCCTTCCAGCTCTACCGGTTCAAAGATGGCAACCGGGTTGATCAGACCGGTACGGGAGGCACTCCATTCGATCTCCAGAAGGGTCGTATCTGCCGTTTCGTCTGCCCATTTGAATGCCATGGCGTTTCGCGGAAATTTGGCGGTCATGCCCAGTCCCTCGCCGTATGCAATGTCGTCCATTAAAAGCACAAGACCGTCCGAAGGAAAATCGTTGTGTGGAATCTTGTCGGCAAAGCTCTGGACGGCAGCAGGTAATGTCTCCGAAGTGACCCGCTGGTACTCTACGACATCAAAGCCCTGTTCTTTGAGAAACAGGAACTTTTCTTCCTGGGAATTATGAAAATCCACGCCCTCTGCCTGCACCAGAGCAAAGGCAAAGAAAGAAACATTCCGTTTGGCGGTAATCTCGTTATTTAACTGGCGGACAGAGCCGCTGCAGAGATTTCGTGGATTTTTGTACTGCTCTTCCTCCGGTAGAGTTTCATTGATCTTCCGGAACTCAGAATAAGAAATCACGGCTTCTCCACGAAGGATCATCTGTCCTTGATATGGGACAGTCAGAGGAATATTTGTAAAGGTGCGGGCATTGTTGGTGATGACCTCTCCTACCTGGCCGTTGCCACGGGTGACAGCTTTTTGGAGTGCTCCGTTTTCATAGGTGAGTACAATTGTGAGTCCGTCCATTTTCCAGGACAGAAGACCTGTCTGACCCTCCAGCCATGCAGCAAGGGCATCGACACTTTTGGTTTTGTCCAGAGAAAGCATGGGAGCTGCGTGGGTTTCCTTTGGAAGCTCGCTTAACACTTCGTATCCCACACGCTGGGTAGGACTGCCTGCCAGAATGATGCCGGTCTCCTTCTCCAGAGCGGCCAGTTCATCATAAAGGCGGTCGTAATCATAATTGCTCATGATCTCGTCCTTGCCCTGATAATACACAGCGGCTGCCTTGTTGAGCTGTTGTACCAAATCCTGCATATGTTTTTTCTGATCTGTCATAGTTATTGCCCTTTCTTTCCGGAAATACTGATTTCTTTTAGTTCACGGACTTCCTGTGGTGTGAGTTTGCGGTAACGTCCCTTGATCAGACCGTCCAGTGTAATATTGACCACACGACCCCGGCGAAGCATGGTGACGCGGTAATCTAAAGCTTCGCACATCCGGCGGATCTGCCGGTTCAGTCCCTGGGTCAGAATGATATGGAAGCTTTTTTCATCCTCCTGCCATACCTTGCATGGTTTGGTGACGGTATCCAGGATTTCTACTCCCTGAGACATTTTTCGTAGAAACTCTGGTGTTATTTTGCGGTTGACCCGGACAAAATATTCCTTTTCGTGACCGTAACGGCTTCTTAAGATCTTTTCCATCATTTCGCCCTGATTGGTCAGAAGCAGCAGTCCCTCGGAGTTCTGGTCAAGACGTCCCACGGGATAAATGCGCTTTGGATAATTGATATAATCCACGACATTGACAATCTTCTCACCGTTTTCTGATTCTGCTGTGGTGCAGACAATTCCACGGGGCTTGTAAAAGGCAAGGAAGATTTCCTCCTCCTCTTTATGAATCGTTTTGCCATCGACGGTGACGGTCTGTCCCTCCTCGACCTTCTGACCGGCCAGAGCCGGAATCCCGTCAATACAGATCCTCCCCTGCTCTAACATACGGTCTGCTTCCCTGCGGGAACAAACCCCCGCTTCACTGAGATATTTATTAATTCTGACTGCCATAATTTCAGATCCTTTTCTTTGTATTTTTGTTTTATTTCGCTGTGTCACTTTTCTGTGCATTTTCCAGCATTTCATAAAAGCCCCGGACTTCACTGTCCTGACTGATCACAGTTTCCAGCTGATTCTGTACAGATTTAACCAGCTCCTGAACTTGTTTGCTGTTGTCCAGCTTATCAATATATTTCTGCTCGCCGGATTTTAAGGTATCGAGATATATTTTAAAGCTGCCCTGTTCATCCTGCTTAATGTAAAGGGCATTTAATGATGGAATCAGTGTGTCGATATCAAAAATCTTTACATCATAATAGACATAAATCCGGTAAGTACCTTTGGAAGCACCATCCAGAATTTTGCAGTTAATATTGCGGTATTCTTCTACATATTCAGCCTCTGTCATCAGTTTTTTTTCGTCAATATGACCGACGTTACTGACACATCCGGCAATCGTATCCATATCTACCTGCTGCTTGGCGGTATAATAACGCTGTACCAGGGCATCCAGCTCCTGTCGGATATTTCCCTCGGACTTGTCACCGAGAGAATGAATGGCACCAAAGCTGACCGTTTTGGCCACATCTCTGGTGGTCTGTTTATGAAAGGAAAAATGAAAGTCTGGAGAAATGATAGAGAATGTCCCAAGTCCGATCAGCATAATACCAAAAGAAAACAGAAATAGGAACTTTTTATACTTCATTGGCATAATTCGAGGCATCCTTTCATGATATTGTTTGCATCTTATCAGTATATCACAACGGTGGAGGGAATACAAATTATGGGGTGTTATTTTTTGCGCCCCCAGACCAATGTTTCTGGTATCTTAGGCAAAAAAAGAGATGAGTTTTCACTCACCTCTGCAGTAACGCACCTAAAGGGACTCGAACCCCCGCCACATGGTTCCGGAAACCACTGCTCTATCCACTGAGCTATAGGTGCTGACCATTATCCGTAAATCACAGACAACATTAAGAATATATCATACTTTATGATTTTGGTCAAGTTTTCTACCTGGAAAGTGTTACAAAACAAAAAGACGTATTTCTACGCCCTTTTGTCTGTTTTATGTTATTTCAACCGTTTTTTACCGGAATTTTGCCATAACTTCCTCATTGGTCTTCATAGCATTTTCTTCCATTTCCTTACGTTCTGCCAGAAGCTTTGTGCGGATCTCTGTATGGCTCACCGCCATGATCTGCAGTGCAAGATAAGCGGCGTTTTTTGCTCCGTTGATGGCTACGGTGGCTACCGGGATACCGGATGGCATCTGTACAATCGACATCAGAGCATCCATACCGTCAAGGACGGAGCCGGACAGAGGAACTCCGATCACAGGAAGTACCGTCTGGGAGGCAACGACACCAGGGAGGGCAGCAGCCATTCCTGCGGCTGTAATGATCACTTCTGTGCTATCCTCGTTACATTCGTTAATAAATGCAGAGAGTCCTTCATGGGCGCGGTGCGCAGACAGACAACGTACCTTTACTTCAACGCCGTAGTCCTTTAAGATGCCGACAGCCGGCTCGACTTTTGACAGATCACTGGTAGAACCCATAATAATTGCTACTTTCATTTCACTCATCCTTTCACTTTATCCCTCAAGTGGGATTCTATTTTATTTTATAGTAAGGGATTCTATTCATTCTGTAAAGTCCCCTTTTGTAAGGAATCAGTAGAAATCATTTTGATGGCTTTTTTCTCTGCATGATAATAATAGACATTGTCCGACAGGAATTCCTCGGCATCAACGCAGGTATGATTGACGTGAGAGACGATTTTTAATAGTTCCGGAGGAGTAAAACCTAACTGTTCCCGCATGATCAATAGTTCATGGGTGCTGCTGGGGATAATGTAGAAATTTTCTCCAAGCTTCTCTCCTATCTGATCTAAAACATTTGGATATAGCCAGACTGCCGCTCCATTTATTCCATTACTGTTTGTCAGAATATAAAGGGAGCGTTCCGGTGGCAGATTAACATCGGAAACACCGTAGGAATTGGTAAATTGTTTTGCATAATCCTGCATGGATTGGAATTGTTCCGGAAATAACCGCGGGGTATTTTTCTGTGCCAGTTCCAGAAGTTCCTGCGTCGTCAGTCCCCATCGTTCCAGGATATTTGTGGTGATGCGCAGGCTCTGGATTCCATTAATATTGCTGTTCAGCACGTAATAAAACACGATGGCAAGATCAAAAAATGGAATATGTGGTGTTTCCTCAAGTATTTTTTTATTTTGGGAAGCGTTCACCAGACGGTAAACAATGAGCTCGCGGCAATGTTCAAAGGACAGATCCGGGATGAAATTCTGTGCACTGTCTGTAAACTTCAGCCAATGGTCATAAATTGTCTCTGCAAGTTCATCAATTTCTTTTCCGTGAAGATACTGCTGATAATAGTCCTGCAGGTAAAAGCTTGGAGAACAGCCGCTGCTGTCACGAAATAATATCAGACTGTCCAGATGAACGGAATTATTTTTGAGGACCGGGTTGACCTCCATGTTCAGGTCTTCAGGAATGATCTCGTAGAGCTGGCACCGGATCTGGCTGACAAATTCTTCATAACTGATTTTGAAATCTTTCATAGATAATAACTGTACCTTTCTGTATCCTGCTCTGTTTCTGAGGATACTTAATGTGTAAGATTAACAGAACATAAATTGTAATTAGAAAAAATATTATAAATGATTGTTGTAATTTAAGAAGTGACAGAATATGCCGCTTTGTACACAAACAGCGTTTGATCATATGTGTCCTGTTTTGACAAATGACATACAGTTTTCTACTGAAATATTTGAACATGATTTATGAACAAATGTATATGAACATTATGGGAGAAGTTCGAATCAGAACAATAGAGTAAACTGATAAACGGATCTTTATGTTGATAGATGAATAACAGAGAATTTATTCCGGGTTCCATTTTCTGTCACTTCCTGCCTAAAAGGTTATCAGAAATACCGGGCTCTGACAAGACGGAAAGACTGCTAAAAAATACGGGGAAATATGATGATTATGTCTCAAGAAAATTCGCCATTGTGAAAATTGCCTTGTGCATTTTGATGATTTGAAGGAGAAAATATGTACAGAATCAACAGAAAATAAAAACAGGCCTGTTTTACGGAGTTTTTTTGCAGAAAAGAAAACTCCTGAAATTTACTTTATACTCCGAAAATAATTTTAAAGATCATCTCGGAAAGCAGAAAATTTCAGGAGTCATTTTTAATTATAAGCTAATTATTTTGCATGAGATCTGCAATAAATTACATCTGGGAGCGGTAATAATTGATCAGGCAGCCCTTCTCAATGATATCACGCTCATCATCTGTGAGGTTACCAAGGTGAAGCTCGAATTCCTTCATGCCCTTGTTTACCACATAAGCCTTAATGGTATCATTCTTCTCCTCAATAGCCTTTTTGATATCCTTAATGAAGAGGTAATCTCCGTTCTCAAATGGAAGCTCACCCTGATACAGGAATGGAAGCATACCCCAGTTGATCAGGTTGGAACGATATCTCTTGGTTGCGTACTCGTTGGCAATATTGGCGAAGCCGCCCAGTACCTTCTGGCAGGAAGCAGCCTGCTCTCTGGCAGAACCATCACCCGGCTTGACAGCAAAGATCGTAGAACCGATCTGTGTCTCCCGTGGAGATACCTTAAAGGTGCCGTTGATGGTGTTAAATACCTCTTCTACCTCAGGGAGTGCAGCAAAGATATCCTCTCCTGCAACACGGGCCTTCTCAGCTGCCTGTACCTCTTTGGCACGTCCTACATAGGCAGGATCCTTACGGGAAAGTGTAAACTCTGCCAGACCCAGAGGGTTGGAACGGAAGGAGGATGTCTCACCGGATGGGATCAGCTCGTCTGTGGTGGTAACCGGATCGTGGATCTCGGATACGACCTTTAATACGAGATTGTCGGTAAGGGCACTCATCTCCGGCCAGTCCTTAATGTTAGGACCGAATTTAACCTCAGTCTCAGGCTTTGCATTGCCCCAGCCGTTGTATACACGATTCTCATAGATCGCACTGTCAAAGAAGTATTTAGGCTTCTTGAAATCTACGTCAATATCCGTGGCAGCAGTCAGGTAACCCTGGTTGGCAGCAGTTGCTGCGATAGAACGGGCATCCATCAGTGCAACCGATGCGATCTGACCGTTATTGACCTTAGAACCTTCACGGATCGGGAAGTTACGTGTAGAGTGACGGATGGACAGTCCATTGTTTGGAGGAAC
>JBNMJP010000120.1:0-5971 GCA_050873905.1 Jutongia sp.
CTTCTGGTATTTGGTAATCAGCTTTTTCTGCGAATTACCAAAATTTTCCCTTTTCTGGCACATATCCTGCTGCCGATCATCAGTTTTCGATCCACAGTTGTTTTTTTTATCATGCTGTTTTTCTTTACCGGCATGTATGTTCTGATTCCAAACCATAAACTACACGGCTATGTAGCAGAGTATGTGCCATCTGATGAAATAACCGGAAGCACAATTACACCAAACCGCGTGACTTTTATCAGCCAATTACCGGGTGCTATCACTGCCACGATCGGATGGCTTGGATTTTCTTATCTATATTCTTTCTATGTAGATCACATCAGCAACTATTCCTCCATCTATGGAGCCATGACAACGATCGCACTGCTGATGGTATGGCTTTATGCCTGCATGTATATCCTGTTTTTTGGAGGATGGCTGAATGAAACAGTCCGCCGCTTTTTAAACTAGCAAGCCAAGCACGCACAAAAGGTCTGGATTCCTGTTTTCAGGCATCCGGACCTTCTATTTTTCTTATAATATATCATTACCTAATATCACAATGACTGTAATAATGCCGTAAAATTTCTTTATAGTTATTTCCCTGTCTTGCCATCTCACCGGCACCATTCTGACTCATTCCCACGCCATGACCAAGCCCCCCTCCGATCAACGTAAATATTACTTTCCCATCCTCGGATCCGTCCAAAACCGTAAATGCAGCACTCGGCAGCATGGAAAGCACCACTTTTCCACCGGATTTCTTTTTCAAGATTTCAGTCCCTGCCGGATATAACTGCTGCCTGATCTTCTCCTGTCCTTCCAGAGTAATCCTGCCCTTTGTTCCGCTGACCCGGAGACTTCGGATCAGTCCACTCTTTCCCCGTTTTAATACCCTGATCTTTTTGGCTTTGCCAATCCCAAGCTTTGCTCCCAGTGTTTTTGCCGGAAGCTTTACCTGCCATCGGTACCAGTCACATCCGGAATCATATGTCTCCGTGGAATCCTTTGTAATAAAATCATAAAACCTTGCTTCCTGCAGCAGGTCCTGTCCGGAATCCTTTCCCGCCCGCTGAAAACGTACCGGATAATTCTTCCCTGCGTTTCCGCCCCATGCCTCCTGCTCCGACGCACTGTACCCCCAGGAAGTGGAATAGTAATATGTAGTGATCACCTTGTCTCCGGAATATACCATTTGACCGGCAGTTGCCCTGACCGCCTTTCTGGTTCTTTCATCCTCTGCAGACATATGATACACCTGAAAAGATGTGGTATCATCCACATCCGCTCCGTATGCCTTATAACTGTTGGAACGCATCTGTCTCCAGGCAAAGGAACGGGCACATACCGCCTGTGCCTTTAATGCTTCCATTGGATACGAGGAAGGCATCTCACTTGGCACAACTCCGTACAGATATTCCCTCAGAGTCAATGTATTGACCAGAAGAATGCCCTGCTTTTTCTTTACAAGCTTCATAGATCCCCGATACACAGGATTTTTGCCGGATCTGGTAATAGAAACAACCTTTATTCTTCCTTTCGGACAGGAAATTTCTGTTGAATTTTCGATCTGATGCTGTCCCTTCATTGCGAAGGTCAACGTTTTGCCCTTTGCATATTGCTTCTTCTTGCCATTTTGAATCACTGTCAGCTTCTCTGTTCCTCTGATTTGGATCGTATTGTGATAAATACCGTTCATAGCATCATTCGTCAAAAGGACACGTATCTTTTTCTGATCCTGTTTCTCTTCCTTAGAAGTCTTTTTTATTTTTGGCGTTTCATGGCTGATTTCTCTCCATTCCTTTTGAAACATCCCTTTCTGATAGCAGTCATTAAGGAGGCACACCAAAAAAAGCACCGACAATATAAGCAAAAGCCATAGCCGGCGCCTTGTTTTCTGTTTCTTTGTTCTTCTTCCTGTTGATCGTCTTTTCCTTCTTTGCTGTGCCATCTATTTTCCTTCTGTCTTCCTCAGATCAAATATATTCCGGTAAATGATCTTTTATGAATAATGCCGCCTCTGCTATAAACTGCAATGCTCTTTTATACGTGTAATATACAGGGCCATCCGGTATCGGTGCCTGGTCAAAAAAGAAATTACGAACCCATTCTCTACTGTCCGCCAGCTCCTGCGATGTGATCATATCGCAGGCTGTTTTCTGCAGATCCTCCGCTCCTGTCTGTATAGGATACCGTTCCTTTTCCGGCTGATCCTGTGCTGTCACATGTTTCATTTCCCGAATGCTGCAATCATCCTCACACAACAGACAGGCTCTCATTTCATCCATTCCCGGATACTCCCTGCCCAGACGGAAATCAATCTGGTTCACATCATAGGTAAAATACTCAAAGGTCTTTGCATCCCGGTCTGTCAGTCCCAGTACGGCAATCTTTTTCATAAACTCCGGCCGCACTGTTTTCATAAAGATCTCATCCGTCAGAATATGGGTAATATAACCAAGATACAAATCTCTGTCCAGGGATTCATCCCTCAACTTCTCCTCTGAAAACTGCCGTATCCGCTGATGAAACAGCTGCAGATTCGACGCAGCAGTAAACTCCCAGTCCGGTATTCCATCCCGGAAATGCGTATGCATTTTCATGGGACGTGTGTACCCTTTTCGGGACATGATCCCATCCGGTGCCAGATTTCCCAATGCAAAATGTATGGGATCCTTTAATTGTAAAAAGCTTCCACCAGTCTTCTTATCTATATGAAGCAATTCTATGGTCACTGCCAGATGTTCTACCGATCCTGCCATACAAAAACCAGCCTTTCCAAAACACGATTATGATCTGCGATGCTGTAATGCCTGCTTCGCCGTCTGTACCAGATATCCCATGGCAATCCCCGGATAATTTCCCGCCGCTGTTTCTCCTGTAAGCATCAATGCATCTGCACCATCCAACACTGCATTATAAATATCCGATACCTCTGCTCTGGTTGGCACCATAGCCTCCTCCATGGAATGAAGAAGCTGTGTCACCACCATAAACGGTTTTCCGGCCTTTTTGCATCGTTCGCTGATATCCTTCTGGATCGTCGGAAGCTCCCAAAGTGGAACTGCCATTCCCAGATCTCCTCTGGCGATCACGATCATATCACTCTCCGGAATGATCTCGTCAATCGCCTCATAGCCCGCCAGATTCTCAATCTTGGCAAAGATCCGGATATCCCCCACACCTTCTGCCTGCAGCGTTTTTCTCAGATTGATCACATCCTGCGCTCCACGGACAAATGGAAGCATCACTCCCGTCACACCTGCCTCCTGGGCATTATGAATATTTGCCATGTCTGCCTTTGTCAGAGTTGGCAGTTCCAATTCCAGTCCCGGAATCGTGATACTCTTTTTGGACTTTAACACACCGCCACGCACTACAATACATTCTGCGTAATTTTCTTTTGCCTTTTTGACCTTTAACAAAAGCTTGCCATCATCCACCAGGATCTCCTGTCCCTTTTCCAGTGATGTTCTGATCTGTTTCGAAAGCTTAATGCCTCCCTTTCCAAGAATGACCTTTTTGCCTTCCTCCAAAATAATGGGCTTCTTCAGCTTACCGATTCGAAGCTCCGGTCCCTGCAGATCCACTAAAAGCTCGGGCTTTATATCACATCGCTTTGCAGCCCGGCGCATGTTCCTCAGCCATTCCTCTCTGTCATCCAGATCCTGATGGGAAAGATTGACCCGCACTCCCGTCATGCCGGTACGAAACATTTCTTCCAGCGTTTTCTCGCTCTCACAGGCACTTCCCAAGGTTCCATAAAATTCAATCTGATTCTTCATTATCGTCTCCATTCCGCAGACTCCTGCGTGATACTTTCTAAATAACCATACCTTATTACTATAGACCATTTCCCTATAAGAAAAAAGGACTTGATTTTTTATGGAAAATACGATAGAATAATGTGCAGTGCTGAAATAGCTCAGTTGGTAGAGCACTTCACTCGTAATGAAGGGGTCGTCGGTTCGAGTCCGATTTTCAGCTTCGATATAAAAGTCTTAGAAACCTGGAGTTTCTAAGGCTTTTTATCATTTTGGGACTACTTCCTGATAGAGCGGTTTTGCTTGAAAATGTCCTGAAATACCCTAAGTTTTCCATTCTGATTTGGAAAACTTTTTGGAAAACTTTCAATACCCTGATGACATTAGGCTATCAGATGAATGTCAGTTATAAATATCATTCTCAGTGCAGTGGTTGACATAGCGATCACATTTTTTTAAGGAGGATGATACTCATGAGCAAAAGAGCATATATTAATAATAAGAAAAGTAGGGAAAATAGGATTTTTAATTGGAAGTGTTATTATGGCAAATCTTCTTGTTGATAATGCAAAAGTAATGGCAAAAGGACAGATAACCATTCCAAAAGACATCCGTGAACGACTTAATCTAAATGTTGGTGACCGAGTTTCTTTTATCTGTAATGATGATCAAGTAATTATTATGAACTCTGCGGTATATGCTATGCAGATGTTACAGACAGCAATGCAGGACGAAGCTGAAAATGCCGGTATTTCCAATGAGGAAGATGTTGTAAACCTTATGAAAGACATTCGCAGAGAGGGATTTCTAATTCTTCAGGAGTCAGAGGCGAAGACAAATTAGATGGCTCAGTATCATCAATGCGCTCAATCTGTTCGTCGGATAATCCATGTCCGTTAACTATAACATCCTTCTTTTTCTTAGAAGCCTTAGAAGCACCGATAATATCCTTAAGTTCATTAAACTTAGAGGCGTCATCAAGTCCCAATCCGCCTTTTTCTTCTGCTCCATCACATAGTCCCAGGTATAGACATTGTCTTCTCCAAACTTATCAAGAAGATTAAATGGCGTGCCCGAAAGCGCAAGAACCTTTGTGTGCTCTTTCTTCAGCTCCTTAACAACATTATCACCAAGCTCAGTTTGAGTACCTTCGTGAGCTTCGTCAATAACAATTCACCTAATCCTCCATTCCATTTCCATAATTTCATAAAAAAATGGACACCCCTTTTATCAGAGTGTCCTGCGTGATCGTGATACTTTCTTTTTGTGATACGTTTTTGATATAGAGATACAAACCTCCCCTAGACATCCTGTGTAAAGACCGGCCTCTGCACCACGTCCCAGTCCAGCCCTGCAGCGATCAATGCCTCCCTGGAATCTGGTGCCTCCTCCACCATTGTTCCCAGACCATGCCAAGGGCGTTCTCTTCCAACAAACATCATTGTTTCTACTTCTGCTGACATAATATGTCTCCTTTCCGCTCTTTTGAGCATAAAAAAAGACAGACCACTATGATCTGTCCATTGATTTCATTGTTATAATATATGCTTCAGGAAATGGAAACTGACAAGACATTATCATTCTTCAGAGATGTTCCCAACAACTTTATTGATATTAAATTCGATTTATTGCAATTCCCAAATCATAGTTCTCATTTCCTCAATTGGATAATGTTTTATGTTGCCTGTTACTAACCCCGATTTTGTAGCTCTTGCAATAATTATATTAGTATCAATTACAACCTGCATACATTACTCCCCATGAATGATTTGATCAATTTCGTCCATACTCATTGGATTGCTTATTACATATTTTTCCCTCATTTTAGCAAGCCGATTTTGGGCATCATTTCTTTTTTCTCTTGAATTAATAAAACTTTTTACAAGACTCAAAACAAGAACCTGCTCATCCGGTTGTAATGCTTGAATATCTTTTATATCTCTAGCTGTTACCATAGCTGGCACCTCCGTTCCGCAATACTCTACGTTCATTGTCTTCCTTAACTATATTATACTCAAATAGAAGTTAGATATCTTTCAATCCTTTTCGTCCTGTCCGATCAAAACCTTTTTTCCTTCAAAGGCAAAGCCATAATGACGGATCCTGTCTACCGATATTCCCTGTGCCAGCAGTTCGGCATCATAGTCCTTCTCTGTGATCTGGTCTAAAGCCACTCGAACCGTATCCTTTAAAGTTTCCTCCTCATCCGGTTCATGCACTTTAAACTC
>JBNMJP010000121.1:0-5922 GCA_050873905.1 Jutongia sp.
ATATTAAGTTCAGCACCTGGGAAGAAACATTTTCTGCAATGAAGGATATTTTTGCCGGCGAAGCGCATCATCACATGGAGCTTCAGTTAAGCGAAAAATGTGATGACTATGATCGGAAAATATTTGATAAAATATTGTCCGGTGAAGTGAATGAGATTGAACTTTCGTCTGCACTTTTTGAATTGTCCCGCATGCTTCATAACCATTATGGAATCGCACCGATCATTATTATCGATGAGTATGATGTTCCGATACAGCAGGGGCATATGAACGGTTTTTATGACAAAGTGATCCTGTTTATGCGCAATTTATTTTCCGGAGGGTTAAAGGATAACAAGCACCTGTCATTTGGTTTTCTGACAGGTATTTTGCGTGTTGCGAAGGAGAGTATTTTCAGCGGCCTTAACAATCTGACGATTTATTCCGTGTTGGATCATAAATACAGCTCTTATTTTGGATTTACTTCCGATGAGATTAAGGAAATGGCAGAGTATTATGGTGTCCTGGAGAAATACGATGAGATTTGTGAATGGTATGATGGTTATCGTTTTGGAGGAACAGATATATTTAATCCGTGGTCAGTGATCAATTATTTCAATAATGGCTGCGAACCGAGAGCATTCTGGCAGTCCACGGGAAGTAATGATATTATCGGCGAGATCATCAGGCAGGCTGATGATGAAATATACGAAAAGCTGACGTCACTTGTCAATGGTAAGACATTTATCACATATATTGATACCGGAGTGATTTACCCACAGATCAAGAATAACCCATCCACGATCTACAGCTTTCTTTTGATTGCCGGTTATTTGAAGGTGCTTAAAACTACGCCTGCATTTAATGGGGATTTTATGTGTGAGGTAGCGTTGCCGAATAAAGAAATTTCTCTTGTCTATCACAAAGAAATATTACAGCAGCTTGACAGAATGATTCCGCAGCCAACGGCGATATCTGTTCAGGAAGCAATCTTTTCGGGAAACAATGATAAGCTCAAAAGAACATTAGAAATACTTCTTGCACAGTCTGTCAGTTCCTTCGATACGGCCGGTGAAAATTTTTATCATGGATTTATGCTGGGATTATGTGCTTTGCTTGGAGGTTCGTTTGTTTCATCCAACCGGGAATCAGGGGATGGCAGATATGATATCCAGTTGAAACCGGAAAGAAAACATTTGCCGGGAATTTTGATCGAACTAAAGGCATCAAAGGGCTGTAGTCAGGAACAGCTTAAAAAGCTTTCCAAGAAAGCATTGCAGCAGATCGTTGACAAAAGATATGACACCGAGCTTACGGCGGCAGGGGTGAAAACAATCTACAAATATGGTGTGGCTTTTAGTGGTAAAAAAGTCGAGATATCTGTTGAGTGAATGATGCAAAATCAGGTTTGTACGGAATTGAAGAATAGAAGTAGCGGATATGAACTTGAAAAAGTGCTGAGCCATAGGTTAAAACATGTGACACAGCACTTTTTTGGATACTCCTAAGAATAAGAGTTTTTATTAGTTCTTTTTAAATTCCAGAAGCTCCAGACCCTCATTGTCCTCCAGGACCATCCGGATCATCCAGTCATTGACAAATAAAAGAAGCGGATTGCCCTTCATATCCTTGACTGCCTTGACATTGTTCATACGTTTCAGCTTTGTCACATCTGTTGTTGGATCCCCAACCCAGCGGATATACTCATACGGGAGGGATTCCAGACGGATCTCGCAGCCGTATTCATTTTCCAGACGGTATTTTAATACGTCGAACTGGAGAACACCGACAACACCCACGATGATCTCAGACATTCCGGCAGTAAATTCCTGAAAGATCTGGATCGCACCCTCCTGGGCAATCTGGGTAATTCCCTTGACAAACTGTTTTCTCTTCATGGAATTGAGCTGTACCACGCGGCAGAAATGCTCCGGTGCGAAGGTTGGGATACCCTCGTACTCAAACTTGCTGCCCGGCATGGTAATGGTGTCACCGATGGAGAAAATACCCGGATCAAATACACCGATCACATCTCCGGCGTATGCCTCGGAAATAACCTGACGATCCTGTGCCATGATCTGCTGTGGCTGGGAAAGCTTTAATTTGCGGCCACTCTGTACATGGTAGACATCATGGTCTGCCTCAAACTTGCCGGAGCAGATTCGCATAAATGCGATGCGGTCCCGGTGCGCCTTGTTCATATTGGCCTGAATCTTAAAGACAAAGGCAGAGAATGGGGAGGTGACCGGATCAATATCGCCCTCGTTGGAGTGGCGTGGCAGAGGCGGTATGGTCATCTGCAGGAAATAATTCAGGAAGGTTTCCACACCGAAGGTGGTCAGAGCGGATCCGAAAAATACAGGAGAAAGCTCACCGTTTTGTACCTGCTCCAGATCCAGCGGATCGCTGGCACCATCCAGAAGCTCGATCTCCTCCAGAAGCTGATCGTACAGATCCTCCCCGGCAAGCTCCCTGAGTGCCGGATCATCAATGGCGTAATCTGTCTCGGCAGCAGCCTTGGCTCCGCCGGTTGCAACGGACTGGAAGGAGCGGACGGTTTTGGCGTCACGGTCGTAAATACCCTTAAAACGCTTACCGGAGCCGATCGGCCAGTTGACCGGACAGGTGCGGATGCCCAGAACTGTTTCGATATCGTCCAGAAGCTCAAAGGAATCCTTAGCATCCCGGTCCATCTTATTGATAAAGGTAAAGATCGGAATATGACGCATGACACAGACCTTGAACAGTTTGATGGTCTGTGCCTCAACACCCTTGGAGGCATCGATCACCATGACTGCGGAATCCGCAGCCATCAGGGTTCGGTAGGTATCCTCGGAGAAGTCCTGATGTCCCGGGGTATCCAGAATATTGATGCAATAATCATTATAATTAAACTGCAGAACGGAAGAAGTAACGGAGATACCACGCTCCTTCTCAATTTCCATCCAGTCCGATACGGCATATTTGGAATTTGCTTTTCCTTTGACGGAACCGGCGGTATTGATGGCACCTCCGTATAACAGAAACTTCTCTGTCAGTGTGGTCTTTCCGGCATCCGGATGGGAGATGATCGCAAAGGTTCTTCGTTTTTCAATTTGTTTTCTTAAATCATTTTCTGACATTTTATTCTCCATTTCTGAGTAAGTAGTATTCTCTACTATTCCTCTGAGATATTCAAATTGTTCGATTACAAAAAATTGTCCAAACATTACGATTATACGATATATTGGGGGCTGTTTCAAGGGAATGTTTGACAATTTTCCACACCAATTCCTCCCTTCTGCATAGTCATAGTAGGAGAAGACTTCTTATATTAATACAGCAAAGGGAGGAAGACTATGGCAGTGGTAACATTAGATGCCGGCCACGGGGGCTATGACAACGGTGCCTCCTATCAGGGGCGGAGGGAAAAGGACGATAATCTGAACCTGGCACTGGCAGTTGGGAATATTCTGCAAAACAGAGGCGTGGATGTGAGATATACCCGGACCGAGGATGTATATCAGACACCACAGAGGAAAGCGGCGATCGCCAACGAAAACGGATCGGATCTGTTTATTTCCTTTCACAGAAATTCCAGCCCGTCTCCGAATCAATATTCCGGGGTGCAGACGCTGGTGTATGCAGACAGTGGTCCCCGCCGTCTGCTGGCACAGAATATCAATAATGAGCTGGAGAAGGTGGGGTTTACCAATCTGGGGATATCGGTCCGGAAGGATCTGCCGGTGATCCGGGAGTCCAATATGCCTGCGGGGCTGGTGGAAGTAGGGTTTATTAATACGGAACGGGACAATGCACTTTTGGATGCAAAGTTTCCGGAGGTGGCACAGGCAATTGCGGATGGGATCCTTCAGACGCTGCAGGAGACCGGAAAAGACGTGCGGGCTACTGAGGAAGTAGAAAGCTATACGATCGAGACAGGAATGTTTGCCCATGAAGACAATGCTAAAAATCTGGCGGCTCTTTTACAGGAGGATGGCTTTGAGTGCTTTATTGACAAAAGGGGTGGATACTATGTGGTATGCCAGGGAGTGTATCCGTCACTAACGGAGGTTCGCAAAGCCGAACGGACATTGTATGAAAGCGGCTATGAGACAAGGATTGCACCGATTATGGAGGAAAAATCGTAAAAAAATAACGAAATTTGGTAAAAAATACGCAAAACCCCTTGATTTTCCAAGGGTGTAGTGCTATTATCGTCATTGTGATACTGTAAATTATGAAGAGTGGACTGCGCGGTCCACTCTTTCATTTTGAAACGAGGGCAGTCGTTTATAAGGTGATCCTGCCCCGGAGTGGAAAAGAGGTTATGCATTTGACGAAACGTGAGGAGTACGAGGCACGGGCTGAGAAAATGCTGGAGCCATTGATGGAAGAAAACGGCTTTGAACTGGTTGACGTGGAATATGTCAAGGAAGCCGGTCAGTGGTATCTGCGTGCTTATGTGGACAAAGAGGGCGGAATTACCCTTGATGACTGCGAATTAGTAAACCGCGCATGGAGTGATATGATGGATCAGGATGATTTCATATCAGAGGCTTATGTGCTGGAAGTCAGCTCGCCGGGATTAGGGCGTCAGCTCAAAAAGGACAAAGACTTCAAACGAAGCATCGGAGAAGAGGTCGATGTTCATTTTTATCAGGGAAGAAAGCTTCCGGTAGGAAGGAATGGCAAGGAGGTTTCCGTAAAGGAGCTTACCGGTGTATTGCTTGCATATACACAGGATACCATTACTTTGGAGACGGAGTTTTCACCTGAGTATGAGATTATGAGAAAAGACATTTCGTCGGTGAAGCTAACCATTAATTTTTAGTGAATACAAGTTTCGAAGACTTATATTTAGGAGGAGATAAAAATGGCTGCAAGAAAGAGTAAATCAACAAAGTCAGACCGCACAGAGCTTATTGAAGCATTAGAGGCGATCGAAAAGGAAAAACAGATCAGTAAGGATATTATTCTCGAAGCGATTGAGAATTCCCTGGTGGCTGCCTGCAAGAATCAGTTTGAGAGCAAGGCGGACAATATCCGTGTATCTATTAACCGTGATACGGGAGAGATCAAGGTGTTTGCGGATTATGAGGTGGTTGAGGATGATCTTTTAGAGGATCCAACCACGCAGATCGGAAAGACAGAGGCTGCGTTAAAGTATGGCAATGTGGAGGTTGGTGAAACCGTATCCACAGAGGTTATTCCAAAGAACTTCGGCAGAATTGCCGCACAGAAGGCAAAGCAGGTTGTGGTACAGAAGATCCGCGAGGAAGAGAGAAAGGTATTATATACACAGTATCTTGAGAAGGAGCGAGAGGTGATCACCGGTATCGTTCAGCGTTACAGTGGCAATAATGTTTGTATTAACCTGGGCAAGGTAGATGCGATCCTGATGGAGAGCGAGCAGGTGCATGGAGAGCGTTTTAAGCCAACAGAGCATATCAAACTGTATGTGGTTGAGGTAAAGGATACCACAAAGGGACCACGTATTACGGTTTCCAGAACACATCCGGAGTTTGTAAAGCGTCTTTTTGAGGAAGAGGTCACAGAGCTTCAGGACGGTATTGTAGAGATCAAGAGCATTGCCAGAGAGGCAGGCTCCAGAACAAAGATCGCAGTATATACCGAGGATCCGAATGTAGATCCGGTGGGAGCATGTGTTGGTATTAACGGAGACCGTGTCAATGCGATCGTAGACGAGCTTCGTGGTGAGAAGATCGATATCATTACCTGGAGTGATGATCCGGCTGTACTGATCGAGAATGCACTGAGCCCGGCAAAGGTTATTTCCGTTACAGCCGATGAGGAGGAAAAGACCGCCAGAGTCATTGTACCGGAAAATCAGCTTTCCCTTGCTATCGGTAAGGAAGGTCAGAATGCGAGACTTGCTGCAAAGCTGACAGGATACAAGATCGACATTAAGCAGGAATAATCAGAAAAGGAAGTGAGTCAATG
>JBNMJP010000122.1:0-5903 GCA_050873905.1 Jutongia sp.
GAAGCTTCCGGATAAATCCTACCGTATCCGTAAAAAGAAATTCTTCTCCCTCCTGTGTAGTCAGCTTTCTGGTAGTAGGATCCAAAGTGGCAAACAGCTTGTCCTGGGAAAGGACACCTGCCCCGGTAAGATAATTTAACAACGTAGACTTACCGGCATTGGTATATCCCACGATAGCAATGACAGGAATTGGATTTTCCTGACGTTTTTTGCGGGTCAGAGTCCTTGTTCTCGTCACCTGCTCCAGCTCCTTTTTCAACTGGGAAATCCGGTTACGGATCAAACGCCTGTCCTGCTCCAGCTTCTGCTCTCCCGGACCTCTGGTACCAATCCCGCCGCCGAGTCTGGATAATTCCGTCCTCTCTCCGATCAGATGTGACGAACGGTAACGAAGCTGTGCCAGCTCCACCTGTAATTTTCCCTCATTCGTAGTCGCATGCTTTGCGAAAATATCCAGGATCATCACGGTCCGGTCAATTACCTTCACATCCAGAGCGTCCGACAGATTCCGAAGCTGTGCCGGACTCAGCTCATCATCACAGACGACGGTATCCGCACAACACTGGCTCACCAAAGCTGCCACCTCTTCAATTTTTCCCTTGCCGATATAAGTTCCCGGATGCATACGCTCCCGTTTCTGGATCACCATTCCCACAGTAACAGCCCCGGCTGTCTGACCCAGCTCCTCCAGCTCTTCCAGAGACTGCTTCGTGTCATCTCCTTCTGCCGTCTCTACGCCTACCAGTATGATTCTTTCCTGTCGCTCTTCTGTGTCAAACAACTTTTCTGCCATCCCTGCTGTTTCCTTTCTGGTTTTGATCAGTTTACACTTTCTTCTGTATCCGTATAAGATGGAGTCGTCTTATGCGGAGTTGCCGCCGGTGTCACTGCTGTTCTCTGCGTGGATGCCGCCGGAGATCTGGTTGGGGCTGCCATCTGCGGCTCCTGCGATGTTTTTGACGTTATGTCCGTACCGGAAGATGCTGCCGGTACGGCTGTGTTATCCGCGGTCGTTCCGGAAGTCGTTGAAGCCTTTGTTGTGTTCCCGTCCGTACTGTCATCCTTTGCTGCATCATTTCCGCTTAAACTGTTGTCTTTGCTATCTTCTCCAGTGGCATCCGTATCCCCTGCCACAGTACTCTGTATTGCTTCATTCCCCTTGGCGATGGCATCTCTTGTTCTCAGAAAACGACATTCTCTCTTCATTGCTTTATCATCCGGATACTGCTTCAGATAATCCTCGGCAATCGTCAATGCCTCTCCAAACATTCCCTGTCTTTCCATCAATACCATCTGATTTTTACACAATTTCTGCGCTGCCACACCCTTCGCGGATGCCCTTGCCTTTGACAGATACTCCTCCGCCGCGCTGTAATCTTCTTCCTGAATTGCCATCGTTGCAAGACTATTATATGCATTTTGCAGATATTCTCCGCTTCCCTTAGACACAAACTTGATCAGGTATTTCTTTCCTTTGGTGTCGTCTCCCTGGAATATGGAAAGCATCCCCAGATAATAGGTTGCTTCCTGATTTCCCTTTTGATAAGCAGCTTTTAAAAATTCCTGTGCCTGACCTGCAGCATCGGCATCTCCAAGCTCCTGATAAATCGCACCAAGCCGGTAATATGCCTGCCAGTTTTCTTTATTCTCATCCACTGCTTTCTGATATGCCTTCACCGCTTCATCCTGTCTGCCAAGTGCTTCCAGAACCACACCCTTGCTGCACCATATTCTATGATTCAAGGATGTTGTATTCTTAAGTTCCAAGGCTTTATCACAAACCTCCAGTGCCTTCTCATACTCCTGCAGATGAGAATAAGCAACAGCCTGTCCCAGATACACCTGCTTGTTATTTACATTAGCAATGGTATTCTTCGTATCCTGATATGCATTTTTAAATTGTTTCAGAGCTTCGTCATATTCCCCCTGCTCATTTAGATACATCCCATAAGCAATGTAGTATTCCGCTCTTTCTCCATTTTTTTTGATCGCATTTTTTAAATACTTACCGGCATCCTCATACTTTCCTGCCTGCATTGCCTGAATCCCTTTTTGATATGATTTATCCGCAGCACCACAACCTGCCATTAAAACACCGCAGCCCAAGATGACAGCTACCAGCCATGCCTGTTTTCTCATAGTTTCCTCCATTTCATTCATCCCCATTGGAATTTGGAGTTATTATAGCATAAAACCGTATAAATGTAAAAAGGCCGGCAACAAAAACAGAGACTCCTCCATATACGGAAGAGTCTCCATTCTCTCTTTCTCTTTTGTAATCACTAATGAATCAAAATCAATCCTTGGTATCTGCAATGATACTCTTTAACTGTTTGCGTTCCTTTGCGGTAAATGTCTTCTTATCAAGTAACTCGGAACAATACATCTCTAAACTGTCATCATCCCAGAATTCAACATCATCGCGAATCATCTGTGTACGGTACGTATGCTTGTCGATCAGAATACGATAATAAAAATATCTTCCATCTCTGTACTGCTCAACAAACCCCTTACGAACTAACTTTCCAAGAAACGTAGAAACTGTCTGTGGCTTCCATTCCTTTCCGTACTTGTCATTCGCTAATGTCATAATACGTGATAATCTTGCTCCATCCCCTATATCCCATACGCATTTCATAGTGATCTTTTCACTCTCAGTTAATGGCTTTGCTCTCATAACTAAATATCCTCCTAGTATGTCTGTTTAGTCCTCTCACCATCATGCATGGCATATTTTGCAATTTCTATTATAAGCTTTACATTTATAATGGTATCAAATCCATATCGTCAAATCAAGCCCTTTCCAAAAGTTTTTTTTGAACTTTCTTTGACCAAATTATGAATGAATTTACGATAAAATTCATAATAAAACATAATCCTTTTTATATAACTCAAACTTCATACAACACCAAAATTGTCTTGTCACTTACGGATTTCGAAAAGTCTAATTGGAAAATGATCAAATACAATAGTTGTCACCACCGTCCCGGCTCCATTCCAGCAGATCTGCCAGTGTAATATGATCGACCACACCGTCAATGGCATCCTTTAACTGTTCCCAGACCCTTAATGTTACACAGTTTTCACTGCGGTCACAGGTATTCTCCTCTCCTTCCAGACATGCTGCCGGAGCAAGACTGCCCTCCGTCAGCCGCAGAATCATTCCAACCGTATATTCCTCCGGTGTATGCGTCAGAAGATACCCTCCCTGAGGTCCCCGGATACTCCGTACAAATCCCGCCTTGTTCAAAATAGAAATGATCTGCTCCAAATATTTATCTGAAATCTCCTGTCTGGAAGAAATGTCCTTGATCCGCACCGGATTGCCATTATCATGCTGCGCAATATCCAGCATCAACCGAAGTGCATATCTACCCTTTGATGATATTTTCATATAAAACAACCACGCCTTTCTGTGCCTTGTTATGCACTGTCTTTATTTATAACTCTTATATTATAACGCATTCTCCACCATTTTTCCATACTATTTATCTATGAAATAGTGGATTAATCGGGTTCTATGAAAACGACAAAAAGGGAACTGTACATTGGTACAGTTCCCTAAGAAAGAAAATATTATAATTTCCTTTTATTGACTATCCTGCCATCTGCATTACTCGCTCACAGAAGCACTTGGTACCGGTGCAGTCGGAGCCACACTTGGCACTGGTGGTGCCGGCACATCCGGAGACGCACTTGGCATCGGTGCTTCTGACGGGGTCACTACGGTTTGCTTTGTAATAACCAGCTTAACCTCACCCTGTGCCTGTGGAGTATATGGATTTCTTCCTGTTACTCCGGTTGGCTGAACCTTGATGTAATATGTCTTATTAGCCTCAAGCGTTACACTGCTGATATAATTTCTGATATAATCGCTATCGTCATCATCATCTGAATCGGAGCTGCCAGAACTCTTAGCACTGCTGAGGTACTGCATATTTGCATCAAACAATGTCATTTCATAGCCATTATCAACTGCCGTAGAAGCCTTCAGTGTATATTCTGCGGTCTCAACCGGAGTGAAGCTCCAGATCACATCATTTCCACCGGCAGAATTCAATACAGACTCAAGCGCCAGAGGATTTGCTGCGTATGCCGTAGCACCTGTAGTTTCTGTTGCAACTGCATAGGTCAGATTGACATCCTTCTGGTTTGCCTTAGCTACTGTTACTGTTCCAAGGGTACGTATTGCACCTGCAAAACGTGCTTTTACCGTATAAGTAGCGTCCCCTGGAAGGAATACCTTATAGTATCCATTTTCACCGGTAGATGGCTGAGCAACACAGAGCCCCTTGTCGTTATAGAAATACATAGTAGTATTTGTGATCTTATCCGCAAACTGTGTCTGCTGATCCACAGCGGTTCCATTAAATGCAATACCCTCTACAGAGTAACGTGCCAGACCTGCCTTGATGGTTCCAACAGAAACGTCCTTATTTGTTACCGTGATCTTCTTGGTAAAGTACTTTCTGTTACCCTTCTCATCCAGTACATAAGCTACATAGCTGTTTGCCGGAAGAGCAATGTTAAAGCAGCCCTCGCCATTTGTTGTGGTAGCGAAATCACCATCCTTTGTCTCATACTGATTATTCAGACACTCAAAGTAAACTACCTTGTTTTCTAACTTATTTCCACTGTTCGAGTAGGTTGCCTTACCACTTACCGTATAGAAATACTGCGGAACGGTAACCTTGACCATCTTGCTGGCTTTTGTGATCTTCACTGTCTTAGCCATCTCATAGGTCACATCTCCATCTACTTTGACAACGTATGTACCTGCCGGAAGCTCTATGTCATAAGCACCAACTTCCTGACTGGCATCATCATTCTCTGCATTATTATATTTTGGAGACACATATGCATAAAACTGCTTCTCTCCATCCTTGGAGTAGAAACCAACATGTGTACCGGTAATCGGAAGTCCGTTGGAACTCTTTACAACACCGTTTACATTATAGCAAGGAACTACCTTCACTGTGATCGTTGTTGTGCATGTGCGGTTCGCATCCATAACATCGGCAGCCGTTACTTTATAAGTATGAGTACCGGCGGTAATAGAATATGGAATACAAAGCTTTGTAGAACTTGCACTCTTCTTTGTTACCGTCTTAGATGCATCGTCGGCAATCTTATCTGTGGAAAGTCTTACGTCCGTATTGTCCGGAGTATCCAGAGTGAAGGTATAATTACCGGAACCACCCTTTGGAGCAATATCATAAGTCTTCGCATAGCTGCCAGACAGATTATCCAGCTTATCTGCATCCAGTTTGGTAGCATTGCCTGCCACCTGTGCAGCGGCTTTTTCTTTCAGGTCACTGGTCCAGTAGATTTCCTCAGAAGAATTTCCTATCGCAATAGCAGTGTCATCATAAACACAAATGTTTACCTTGACAGATGCTTTTCTTCCAAGTTCATCAGAAGCCTTGAAGGTTACCTGTGTACTTCCTACCTCTGTAGGAATTCCCTTTAACTTATAGGATTTTTTGTCAAGGATCACTCCAGCCGGAAGTTTTCCCTTAGAAACGCTTGCTTTCACTTCGCCGATTTCCCCATCGAACCATGTGGAAACCTTTTTACCAACTCTATAGCTGTACTCCGTAAACGTATCTTTGACAATGTCTCCCTTTTTAAGCAGAAGATTTGTCTCTTTATCAACCGCCTTAAATGGAAGCTTATACTGTGTAGAAGCTTTGCTGATACCGGAAGCGATCTGTACATAAGTACCATTATCGATCCCATTCTGCAGATAGACACGATACTTCTTTGCATTTACAGGAATGACCTTTGTAACATTCACTGCCTGATTAAATGCACCTGTTGATTCTTTTCTGGTCACGGTCAGATCGGATACCTTCAGAGAAGAATCCTTCTTCTTCAAATTCAGTACCAGACACTGCGAATCA
>JBNMJP010000123.1:0-5835 GCA_050873905.1 Jutongia sp.
CTTCTGGACCGCTTGAAATTTTTAAGCATCACCGCATCGAATCTGGATGAGTTTTATATGGTGCGTGTAGCTTCCCTCAAGGATATGGTTCACGCAGAGTACGATAAAAAGGACATTGCAGGCATGACTCCGGCGAAACAGCTGGAGGAGATCAGCAAAGTCACCCATGAATTTATGAATGACCAGTACCGCACCTACAACAACAGCCTGATCCCTGCCCTGAAAAAGGAGGGCATCGCAATCCTCTCTCACTATGAGGATCTGAGCCAGAAGCAGGCAAAATTTGTCGATGACTATTTTAAGTCAGAGGTTTATCCGGTTCTGACACCGATGGCAGTGGATTCTTCCCGTCCATTCCCTCTGATCCGGAACCGTTCTTTAAATATCGGTGCCATTCTGAAAATGAAAACCACCGCTGCCGGTGCTTCCGGAAACGGTCATTTCCGGGAGCTGTATATCACACATAACGGCGCCAAAAAGGACGGGGCATCTGATACCGATTTTGCGACAGTTCAGGTTCCTTCCGGTCTTCCAAGAGTCGTAGAGATTCCTTCCGAGGATGGCTTTGACCGCACCTATATCATGCTGGAGCAGATCATCGAGCGTAATATTCACCGGCTTTTTATGAATTACGAGGTACTCTGTGCTTTCCCATACCGCGTGATGAGAAATGCAGATCTTACCATTGAGGAGGACGAAGCCGCCGATCTGCTGATGGAGATTGAAAAACAGATCAAACGCCGTCAGTGGGGCGAGGCGATCCGTCTGCAGGTGGAGGCCGGTATCGATAAAAAGCTTTTAAAGGTATTAAAAAAGGAGCTTCACATCAAGGAGGAGGATATATTCCATATTAACGGTCCTCTTGATCTGACCTTCCTGATGAAGCTTTCCGGCATGGAGGGCTATGATGAATTAAAGGTTCCGAAATATACACCGCAGCAGCCAAAATGGTTAGGCAGCGAGGATAATCTTTTCGCCCAGATCCGGGATCACGATGTCCTTCTGCACCACCCATATGAAACCTTTGATCCGGTGGTAAATTTCGTCCGGGAGGCGGCCAAGGATCCCGATGTCCTTGCGATCAAGCAGACGCTTTACCGTGTCAGCAGCCACTCTCCGATCATCGCCTCTCTGGCAGAAGCTGCCGAGAACGGCAAACAGGTAACGGTTCTCGTAGAGTTAAAAGCACGTTTTGACGAAGAAAACAATATTATCTGGGCAAGAAAGCTGGAGCAGGCCGGCTGCCATGTTATTTACGGCTTGGTGGGCTTAAAGACCCACAGCAAGATCACCCTTGTGGTCCGCCGGGAAGAAGACGGCATCCGCCGTTATGTCCATCTGGGTACAGGCAACTACAATGATAGTACAGCAAAACTTTATACGGATATGGGACTTCTCACCTGCAATAAAGCGATCGGTGAAGATGCAACCGCTGTCTTTAATATGCTCTCCGGTTACTCAGAGCCGGCTGTCTGGAATAAGCTCGCCGTGGCTCCTCTATGGCTCCGTGACCGTTTTACCGAAATGATCCGCCGGGAAACAGATTTTGCCAAAGCCGGTAAGAAAGCATTTATCAAGGCAAAGATGAATTCCCTGTGTGATGCCAAGATCATCGCTTCTCTTTACGAGGCTTCTGCCGCCGGCGTTCAGATCGAGCTGGTAGTCCGCGGTATCTGCTGTCTGAAAACAGGCATTCCGGGTATCAGCGAAAATATCCACGTCCGCTCTATCGTCGGTGATTTTCTGGAGCACAGCCGTATCTTTTATTTCCATAATAACGGCCATGAGGAGGTCTATATGGGAAGCGCCGACTGGATGCCGAGAAACCTTGATAAACGTGTGGAGATTCTATTCCCGGTAGAGGATGAAACCCTGAAACAGGAGGTCATTCATATTCTGGATATCCAGCTGCAGGATACCTTAAAGGCTCATATCCTACAGCCAGACGGCACCTATAAGAAACAGGATCTCCGTGGCAAAAAGAAGCTCTGTGCGCAGGATTATTTCCGTCAGGAAGCAATCCGTAATGCTAACCAACGTAAGAAGGAACAAAAAGCCCGCCGCACCTTCGAACCAATGACCGGCGAAACAGAAGAATAAAATCCATACAACGTAATATTCTAAAACTTCAAAAGGATGGCTGCACAATCGTGTAACCATCCTTTTTTAGGGTTCATTATTTATATAAAATCCAGCAACGACATCTGATTCGTATGTGGCATATCCCCCAGAAGTCCCAGCTCTGCCATGGTATCCACCGTCGTGGCACTGACCTTACACCGGTTCTTGAAATCCTCCCTTGACAGGAATTTTCCCTTCTGAGCCTCTGCCTCGATCATCTCTGCCGCCACGGTACCTAGTCCGTCAATCGAAGAGAAGGAAGGCATCAGCTTTCCGTCTACAATCTGAAAACGGGTTGCCTTTGACTTGTACAGATCGATCTTGACAAACTCAAAACCACGGGCATACATCTCCTGTACGATCTTCATATCCTCCAACGTGGAGTTCTCTTTATCCGACAGCTTCTGCTTCGGATCCTGGCTTTCCATACGTTTATTGTAGTTTGCCATATGGTATTCCAGCCGTTCCTTTCCAAGACACATCATCTCGTAGTTAAAGGCTGTGGCACGAATACTGAAATATGCCGCATAATAAGCAAGAGGCCTGTGTACCTTAAACCATGCCACACGCATAGCCATCATAATATATGCCGCCGCATGGGCTTTCGGGAACATGTATTTGATCCGCTGGCAGGACTCAATATACCAGTCCGGCACATCACATGCCTTCATATCAGCGATCATGCTGTCGTCCAGGCCCTTTCCCTTACGGACACTCTCCATGATCTTAAAGGAACGCTCATTCTCTACTCCCATACGGATCAGATACGTCATAATATCATCACGGGTACAGATTGCCGTAGACAGAGTACAATATCCCTGGGAGATGAAATATTCTGCATTATCCTGCCATACATTGGTTCCGTGGGACAAACCGGAGATACGGACCAGATCAGAAAAGCTCTTCGGCTTTGTCTGCTCCAGCATGTTCATAACGAAATGGGTACCAAGCTCCGGAAGCCCCAGGCTTCCCAGCTTACAGCCGCCAATATCCTCCGGCTTGATGCCAAGAGCCCGCGGTGATTCAAACAGAGACAACACATCCTGATCATCCATGCGGATCGCCGCCGCATCCACATCCGTGAGATCCTCCAGCATTCGTATCATGGTGGGATCCTGATGCCCCAGAATATCCAGCTTCAAAAGGTTGGAATCAATCTTATGGTAATCGAAGTGGGTCGTGATCGTTCTTGTTTTCATATCATTGGCGGGATGCTGCACCGGCGTAAAGGTATAGATTTCCTCTCCCACCGGAAGAACAACGATACCACCGGGATGCTGGCCCGTTGAACGGCGCACACCGACACAGCCGCTGGCAATACGTTCAATCTCTGCCGTACGCTTCGATTCCCCATGCTCTTCATAATATTTCTTTACATATCCAAATGCCGTTTTTTCTGCCAGAGTGCCAACCGTTCCTGCACGGAAGGTCTGACCTGCACCGAAGATAACCTCTGTGTAATCATGTGCATTACTCTGATATTCACTGGAAAAGTTCAAGTCGATATCCGGCTCTTTGTTTCCCTTAAAGCCCAGGAAGGTCTCAAACGGAATATCATGACCATCCTTCAGCAGCATTTCTCCGCACACCGGACATTTCTTATCCGGCATATCACAGGCAGAGGAACCGGCATAAGCCCTCACCTCATCGGAATCAAAATCATAATAATGGCATTTTCCGCAATAATAATGTGCCGGAAGAGGGTTGATCTCACTGATACCGGCCATAGTGGCAACAAAGGAAGATCCTACCGATCCACGGGAACCTACCAGGTATCCGTCCTCCACAGATTTCCATACAAGCTTCTGGGCGATAATGTACATTACGGCATATCCATTGCTGATAATGGAGTTTAATTCACGCTCCAGACGCTCCGTTACGATCTCCGGCAGGTTCTCTCCATACATGGAATGTGCCTTATTGTAACAGATGTCTCGCAGATCCTGATCGGAATTTTCAATCTCCGGCGGACATTTTCTCGGACTGCATGGGTGAATATAATCGATCATATCCGCAATCAGATTCGTATTGGTGATCACGACCTCCTCTGCCTTTGCGGCGCCAAGATACTGAAACTCGGACAGCATCTCCTCGGTGGTCCGGTAAAAAAGCGGTGCCTGCTGGTCTGCATCCGAAAAGCCCTTGCCTGCCATAATAATACGACGATATACCTCATCCTCCGGATTCAGGAAATGCACGTCACAGGTTGCCACAACCGGCTTATGATACTCTTCTCCCAGCGCCACGATCCGCCGGTTGATCTCCATGAGGTCATTCTCATCCTGTATCTGCGGGTATTTATCATTGTCCCGGAGCATAAACGCATCATTGCCAAGAGGCTGGATCTCCAGATAATCGTAGAAGCGCACCAGACGGTCGATCTCCTCATCGGTCTTACCCTCCAGAATGCCTCTGTAGAGTTCTCCTGCCTCACAGGCAGACCCCATGATCAGCCCCTCTTTATATTGCAGATAAAGACTCTTTGGCAGCTTTGGCCGCCGGTTAAAATACTTCAAATGAGACTCAGAAACGAGACGGTACAGATTGACACGGCCGATCTCATTCTTTGCCAGAATGATCGCATGATAAGAAGGAAGCTTCCGGATCACCTCTTCTGTCGGTCTGCCAAACTCATTGAGCTGCGTCAGGGTTGTAATCCCCTTCTCCTCCAGTCTCTTACAAAGGCGCAGAAAAATCTCTGCGGTTGCCTCCGCATCCTCCACGGCGCGGTGATGGTTTTCCAGCGAAACGCCTAACTCCTTTGCCACATGATCCAGCGTATGCTTGCCAAGATGAGGTAACAGTGCTCTTGACATGGATACCGTATCCACCACAGTAAAGTCAGAATCCAGCCCCTGATCCTTTGCCTTCTGATGAATAAAGCCCATATCAAAGGATGCATTGTGCGCCACCATGACACAGCCCTGACAAAACTCCAGAAACTCCGGCAGGATCTCTGTGATCAGCTTTGCCCCCTGCACCATACTGTCATTGATCCCGGTCAGCTGCTCGATCTTATACGGGATCGGTCTCTGTGGATCCACAAACACACTGTAACGGTCCACAATGGTCTGATCAACGACCTTGACTGCACCAATCTCAATGATCTCATTATTCTTTGCTCCGATACCTGTCGTCTCCAGATCGAAAACCACAAATGGCGCACTTAAATCCTGCCCTCTGTCATTTTCTACCGTCTGGATCAGATCATCCACCAGATATGCCTCCACACCGTAAATCAGCTTCAGGTCATCATCCGGCTTTAAGGCATGATCTGCATCCGGGAAGGACTGGACCACACCATGATCTGTGATAGCGATTGCCTTATGTCCCCACTTTAAGGCGGTTTTTACGTATGCCTTAACGTCCATAACCGAGTCCATCTCGCTCATCTGTGTATGGGCATGAAGCTCCACACGCTTTCTGCCCTCATAATGATCCATCCGGGATACTCTGGTATCATGTCCCGGCTTCATGCCACGGACCGAACTGATTCCAATCTCATGACTGAATTTGTCCATGAGAGGCATTCCCTTTACGATCACAAATTCATTTTTCTTTATCTTTCCGCTGTCCTCCAGCTCTGCATACTGCTCCGGCTGCATAAAAATCTTAACAGAAATACTATCCGTGAAGTCTGTGACACCAAATGTCAAGAGAATCTTTCCACTTCGAAGCTCCTTGGGATCCACATCCAGGATCATTCCCTCGATC
>JBNMJP010000124.1:0-5834 GCA_050873905.1 Jutongia sp.
GGAATGGTGGGGATGTGATCCAAAGGAACTTCCGTCTGTCAGTGGTGTAGAGACGGCAAGATTCTGTCACGCGACAGGATTTATGGGAGCGGCTGATACAAAAGAAGATGCTGTGAAGATGGCTCAAATTTCATTAGAAAAAAACAGAAAAGTTGTTGAATAAACAATATGATGGGAACATGTGGAACGTGTGGGGGTTAAGCTGTATATAGAAACACTTATAGGGGAGGATCTATTTCCATTTGAAATAAATCCTCCCCTTATTTTGTTTTGTGTTTCAAAGTTTAATGATCATCCTTCGGTGCCGGAGGGGGTGGCAGCCACCCGATCCTGATAAGAAAGCACTTTTTCTACAGAAGCACAAACGCTGTAATACTCTCGCTTGGTTTCCTCGAGATGCTCTTTACCGGCCTCTGTCAGATGATAGTAGACACGGAAACGCTTTCCGACTACCTGAACCTTGCGCTCGTCAAGATAACCATTTTTCTTTAAACGGTAGAGTGTTGGGTACATTGTAGCTTCATTCAACTGGTAATCGCCCTCACTCTGTTTTTCCAGATCCTGTGATAACTGGTAGCCATATTTATCTTCCTGCTCCAGTAAGTGCAAAAGGATCATCTCAATAGTTCCACGCTTTAAATTGTCTTTGATACCCATTACTATCTATCCAACTTTCTATAGTTTTTTATGTATTACCTATTATAACACATATTCAGAAAAAATGTCACATCCTAATATAAGAAATTGGAACATTTTTTAAAATATACGCTACCAGCCAGTTTACAACAAAGTATCCAATGACAGTAACAGCAATACAGCCAACGGCAATACCGAGTAAGATTTTTCTGCGATGTCGTTGGTTAAGAATTTCCTGCGTATCGCCATCCACAAAATGATGGTAGATTTCGAGATATCCGTAATCAGGATGTTCTTCATAATACTGCAGCATATCACTGTAAAGCAATAAATGTGCCTGGGATATATCATCCCTTGTATGCTCACTGTTGGTTATTGAAAATTTATGCCGAACCAAGGTGCGGCTGAGACAATACAATCGTTGATTTAATAGGAATGAGTGCATGGAGACTCCTTTCTATTAGCTGATCACTCCATGTTTTGTGCATGAAATCTGTAAATTAACCGTTTTTTTCGCGGAAGTTGTCAAAAGACGAAAAACTGCCCTACCATATGCTGTATTACCAGATTTCCAACGCTTTGCCTCATCGTAGATCCAATTTTTGGCATTCGGAATATCAATGGTGTGAGAAACATCGGAGCAGACTACAAGGTAATCATCATACATAAAGGTTCCATGAAGAATGTATCTCCATGATAACACATTATTTGCGTTGTAATAATTATAAGATTTGTTTGCACTTTTCGTTTTTGTTGTTCCACGAGTTATGGATGGAACAAGGGTTTCTGTTGTTGTGATAACACAGTAACTACCGTCTTCCATTTCAATAGTTTCTTCTGATACCGTAGTTGTAGTAGCGGCCATGACCGGACTGGATGTCAGCAGGTTTGAAGTTAAAAGACAAATGGCAAGTGTGAGACAAATGAGTGCTTTAAAATGTTTTTTCATAAGGTTTCCTCCTATTCCTTGATATAAAAGCCATGTTTAGAGGTTGGAGAATCATGAGGGTTAATGTTATCTTCAGAAGAGCTGTCTTCTAAAATAATTTTAGCATGTCCGTTCACCTCAGTCATAATTTGATGACTGTGGATGATAAAAGCACCAAGGATTAAAATACTAACAGTGCAAATTATTATAATTAGTGTTTTAAGTAATAGCTGTTTCTTTCGGGATCGCTGCATTAAAATAGCTTCCTCGTATTGCTCCTCAAGCTCCTTTGGATGTCCGAAATGCTGAAAAATCTCTGCCACTGTAGCAGACGGATGTTCTTCCAGATAACAATCCAAAGAGTCACTCATATCTTCGAGAAACTGTTCTGTGTCATCACGGTCTCCGGAGTAGTACATCCGTAATTGTTTCAGATATTGTTCCCGATTAAAAGAGTTCATCAAAGATCCTCCTCCTCTTACGTTACACTTTTATCATAGCAAATCTAATATTTTTTGCAAATACATTGACATTAAAAACATTATAGCCAATTATATTTTAACAATGTAAAGATAATCATAATATTTAGCTTATTATTATAGTTATTAACCTTGCAAAGATTTATTTTATCAAAAATATAACTGTCATACAAGAGCGTATCGGATGAAAAAAATAAAATTATTCTAAATAAGAGTATAATTAAACCAAAACAGAATATAAATATCCGTAATACACAAGTATAATCAAAAGAAATAGATTTGTAGTGTGGGGCAGTAAATATGTACGTTCTCCGCAGGAAAATAGAAGGTGTATGTATGGCTTTGAGTGACAGAGAGATTGGAATGAGAGTTCGAGCGGTCCGTAAGGAACATGGGCTGAGTCAGGTTAGCTTTGCGAGAAAATTTCATATGACACAGCAGACGTTGAGCCGTTACGAAAATGGAAAGATATCTATTCCAAATGCAACTCTGGAAAACATTGCCGAGGCGATGGATGTGTCCGTGGGGTATTTTCTCGGAGTGGATTCCATGACCTTTACAGATGATGAATTGCGTCTCATTAATATATATCGTCGTGTGGATGACCGCATGAAGGAATATATACTGGGGATGGCACTGATGACAGAGGCAAAACTTAAGGGAAAGGATTTGCCGGAGTAAATGAAACTTTTATGAGTTGGCGGTTGACAAGCGGCAAAAAGGATACTAATATAGGATTATAGTGAAAAACTGTGACGGAGACAGTACCTTGTTTGGAAACGCTTCAGTGAGTCCGGGATAGTGCGAACCGGATGCATAGAGAGGATTCTCTTGGAGAGATGAGGGAAGATCACTCCTGAGTTGCAGACTGGAACATTGTGTTATCAGTACAGCCTGACGGATCCCGCCGTTATAGGGGTATGTATCGAATCGTTATTGCGTACAAAGTGGTGTACACAAGGGCAAAGCAGTTGATTTGCTCCATTTCCGTACAGATTAAATAGGTGGTTATGAATGTTGCGGCTTTCATCCTGTTTAGGGTGAGGGCTTTTTTTATATTAGGAAACAAATATCTGGTTTCCTATAAAATAGCAGCCTTATTTATATAACGGTTCACGAAACAGCAGATTGTTGATACCGGTCTGCATTTGATCAGATATTTTAGAAGGAGGAAAACGTATGTATCAGAAAGTTTCACCTGACATGAATTTCGTTGACAGAGAAAAGAACGTAGGAAAGTTCTGGCGAAATCAGCAGATCTTTGAGAAGTCTATGAAGGCAAGAGAGGGAAAGCCGGTTTATACCTTTTATGATGGACCGCCTACCGCCAATGGTAAGCCTCATATCGGTCATGTGCTGACCCGTGTTATCAAGGATATGATCCCTCGTTACAAGACCATGAAGGGATATATGGTACCTCGTAAGGCAGGATGGGATACCCACGGACTTCCTGTTGAGCTGGAGGTTGAGAAGATGCTTGGCCTGGATGGCAAGGAGCAGATTGAAGAGTATGGTATGGAGCCTTTCATTAAGAAGTGTAAGGAATCCGTTTGGAAATATAAGGGAATGTGGGAGGATTTCTCCGGTACCGTTGGTTTCTGGGCTGACATGGACAACCCGTATGTTACTTATGATGACAATTTTATTGAGTCCGAGTGGTGGGCTTTGAAGGAAATCTGGAACAAGAAGCTTCTATATAAAGGGTTCAAGATCGTACCTTATTGTCCAAGATGTGGAACACCGCTTTCCTCTCAGGAGGTAGCACAGGGCTACAAGCTGGTCAAGGAGCGTTCTGCCATCGTTCGTTTTAAGGTGGTTGGCGAGGATGCATATTTCCTGGCATGGACCACGACTCCTTGGACATTGCCGTCCAACGTGGCACTTTGTGTGAATCCGGAAGATACTTATATTAAGGTAAAGGCAGCAGACGGATATACCTATTATCTGGCAGAGGCTCTGGCTGACAGCGTACTTGGAGGACTGGCACAGGAGGAAGGCGTTGATGCTTATGAAGTGCTGGAAACTTATAAGGGAAGTGATCTGGAGTACAAGGAATATGAGCCGCTTTATGCCTGTTCAAAGGAATGTGCGGATAAACAGCACAAGAAAGGCTTCTTTGTGACTTGCGATACCTATGTAACCATGTCAGATGGTACCGGTATTGTTCATATTGCGCCTGCATTTGGTGAGGACGATGCCAATGTGGGACGTAATTACGACCTGCCGTTTGTACAGTTTGTAACCGGCAAGGGTGAGATGAGCGAGGAGACTCCGTTTGCAGGACTTTTCGTAAAGAAGGCTGATCCGGAGGTATTAAAGGATCTGGACGCATCCGGTAAGCTTTTTGCAGCTCCGAAGTTTGAGCATGATTATCCTCATTGCTGGCGTTGTGATACTCCGCTGATCTATTATGCCCGCGAGTCTTGGTTCATCAAGATGACAGAGGTTCGCGATGATCTGGTCCGCAATAACAATACGGTCAACTGGATCCCAGAGTCCATTGGTTCCGGACGTTTCGGAAACTGGCTGGAGAATATTCAGGACTGGGGTATTTCCAGAAACCGTTACTGGGGTACTCCGTTAAATATCTGGGAGTGCGAGGGCTGCGGCAGACAGGAGTCTATCGGAAGCCGTGCAGAGTTAGCGGAGAGAAGCGGCAATCCGGAGGATGCAAAGGTTGAGCTTCATCGTCCATATATTGACGCGGTAACATTTACCTGTCCGGACTGCGGCAAGACCATGCGCCGTGTTCCGGAGGTTATTGACTGCTGGTTTGATTCCGGAGCAATGCCGTTTGCACAGCATCATTATCCGTTTGAAAATAAGGATCTCTTTGAGCAGCAGTTCCCGGCACAGTTCATTTCCGAGGCTGTGGATCAGACAAGAGGCTGGTTCTATTCTCTGATGGCAGAGTCAACTCTTCTGTTTAACAAGGCTCCTTATGAGAATGTTATCGTTCTGGGCCACGTTCAGGATGAGAATGGACAGAAGATGAGTAAGTCCAAGGGCAATGCGGTAGATCCGTTTGATGCACTGGACAAGTACGGTGCCGATGCGATCCGCTGGTACTTCTATATAAACAGTGCCCCATGGCTGCCGAACCGTTTCCATGGAAAGGCAGTACAGGAAGGACAGCGTAAGTTTATGGGTACTCTTTGGAATACCTACGCATTCTTCGTGCTTTATGCAAATATCGATGAGTTCGATGCAACGAAATATACATTGGATTATGATAAGCTTTCTGTTATGGATAAATGGCTTCTGTCCCGTTTGAACAGCACCGTTAAGGCTGTGGACGAGAATCTGGCTGCATACCGTATCCCGGAGACAGCAAGAGCGCTGCAGGAGTTTGTGGATGAGATGAGTAACTGGTATGTACGCCGCTGCCGTGAGCGTTTCTGGGCAAAGGGCATGGAGCAGGATAAGATTAATGCTTACATGACACTTTATACCGCACTTGTTACGATCTCCAAGGCGGCTGCACCAATGATCCCATTTATGACAGAGGATATCTACCGCAATCTGGTATGCTCTATTGATCCGAGCGCACCGGAGAGTGTACATCTTTGTGATTTCCCTGAGGTGGATGAGGCACATATCGATCCTCAGCTTGAGGCAGATATGGAGGTTGTACTGGAGGCAGTTGTCATCGGACGTGCCTGCAGAAATACAGCCAATATCAAGAACAGACAGCCGATCGGTAAGATGTATATCAAGGCCGGCAAGGAACTTAGTGACTTCTATGTGGATATCATCCGTGACGAGCTGAATGTGAAGGAAGCAGAGCTGAC
>JBNMJP010000125.1:0-5782 GCA_050873905.1 Jutongia sp.
CAAAAAGCTGAGAAGCAAGCTTGGAGACAAAGGCGAATATATTAAGACGATATGGGGAATGGGTTACAAGTTTGAGGTGTGATAGAACATGAAAAAAAGAGTGATGTCTTTTCTGAAAATGCAGTCGATCAAAACAAAGCTCATCGTGGTATTGTGCAGTATACTTGCGCTGACCATTCTGGGATGCTGGCTTGCCAATCAGTTGTTTTTGCCGATGTATTATCAACATAGTAAGATCAGTACATTGTCGGATTCTTTTCGAAAGATTGACAATATTGTGAAGAATGATAATGAATTTCAGAAGGGAGCAGGGCAAAATGGTCTTTCTGAGAAGAGCATTAATACGCTGGATTCTCTGACGGAAAATGGCTCCATGAACACATATCTGTTCCGGATCAGCGATTATTTAGGCATGCTGCAATATACGTTTTGTTATCCGTCGGCGGACAGTCTCAGTAATATCCAAAAGGAAAATGTACGTGATAAGACGATGGATTATGTCATTGGTCTTGTAAATGGTTATGTGGAGAGAGATGGAAGAGAACTCATCAAGGGAAATAAAAATTATCAGGTATTTAAATCCTACGATGAGAGGATTGGATCATATTATCTGGAGTTGTTCGGCCGTATTGATTCCGGTGATTTTGTATATATTAGTACAAATTATCAGAGTATGAAGGAGAGTGTGGCAGTTTCGAATCGTTTTCTGGCATATATTGGTGTGATCGCTGTGTTGATATCCGGGATTTTGCTTTTTATGATCGGCAATAACTTTACAAAACCGATCGTTTATCTGACTGATATTGCAACGAGAATGTCCCAGCTTGATTTTGAAGCAAAATATCCGGTCAATACAGAAGACGAGATTGGCAGACTGGGGAACAGCATTAATATTTTATCCGAACGTCTGGAGGAAACCATTTCGGAACTGAAATCTGCCAATAATGAGCTGCAGAAGGATATTGAAAATAAAATACAGATTGATGAGATGAGAAAGGATTTCCTGTCGAATGTTTCTCATGAGCTTAAGACACCAATTGCATTGATACAGGGATATGCGGAGGGACTTCATGATAATATTAATGATGACAGTGAGAGCCGGGAATTTTATTGTGACGTGATCATGGACGAAGCCAATAAAATGAATAAGATGGTGAAAAAACTTCTTACCCTGAATCAGATTGAATTTGGAAAGAATCAGATCACATTTGAACGGTTTGATATTGTACAGGTGGTGCGGTCCGTTATCCAGTCGGCGACTCTTTTGGCAGATCAAAAGGGAGCTGAGATTTATATGGAAGAGACGGAGCCTGTTTATGTCTGGGCGGATGAATATATGGTAGAAGAAATTGTGACCAATTATATCAGCAATGCCATTAATCATGTGGACGGGGAGAAAAGAATCCGTGTGACTCTGGAAATGAGAGAAAATGTCGTCCGTGTGAGAGTCTTTAATACAGGAATGCAGATACCGGAGGATGAGCTGGATAAGATCTGGATCAAATTTTATAAAGTTGATAAGGCGAGAACGAGAGCTTATGGAGGAAGCGGAATCGGTTTGTCTATTGTCAAGGCGATCGTAGAATCCATGAATCAGCAGTGTGGGGTCCGAAATTGTCAGAATGGTGTGGAATTCTGGTTTGATCTTGATCGGAAAAGTGAATAATGTGATATGTTTGCAACGATGGAAATCATTGCGTAAAACAGGAAAATATGATACCATATAAACAGATTGACAGGCGTTTTTTGTGTGCCTGCATATGTGAAATGTAGTATTTTGAGAAAGGCATGATTATTAATATGAAAAAGAGAGTGATCGTAACAGCAGCGGTGATAGCACTTGCGCTGACGGGCTGTGGTTCCGGACCGAATCTGGACGATGTCAGCAGGAACATGGAGGCCGAGTATATGGCGGGTGCATTGCTGAAGTACGATAAAAACAACGAGGATGTGCTTGATTATGACAGAAGCGTGTTGAAGGCAACGCCGACGCCAGAACCGACGAAGACACCGGCACCGTCCGTATCGCCGGCAGCCTCCGGTTCATTGCAGAGTTCTCTTGATCCGGGGGCATCCGCAGATACTCCCGAGGTTGAGCAGGTGACGGCGGATAAGGTATATGGGATGGATCAGATAGATATCAAGCTGATGTCCTGTGATGTTAAAAGTACATATGGGTCAGCAGACGCAGCCATCAGTGCTCATAAGGGCAAAGAACTTCTGATTGTTCATTTTCGCATAAAAAACAAGACTTCTGTCAGACAGAAGGTCAATCTGATGAATAAAAAACTGCAGTATACACTGACAGCCGATGGAGAAACGGTGGGGAGTCCGTTAATGACGATCCTGCAAAATGACCTGCAGTATTTTAAAGAAAAAATGGCACCGGGCAGAAGCTCAGAGGCAGTGCTTGTTTTTGAAACAGATAAGAAGCAAAAGCTTCAGAATATGTCCGTTCAGGTGTCAGATGGAAAAAAGACAGGTGAAATGGTAATACATTAAGAGATGGGAAAGGCATGGTGAGTATTATGGAGACAGGTATATTATTAGAGAGTGGAACGAATGAACTGGAGATTTTGGAGTTTCAGGTTGGTGATAATTATTATGGAATTAATGTGGCGAAGATCAGAGAGATTTTACCATATCAGAAACCAACACCGATTCCAAACGCGGACGCGAGGATCGAGGGAATCTTTATGCCAAGGGATGAGATCATCTCTATTGTTGATCTGTCAAGGGTGATGAATCTGCCGGCGGCCGGGTCTGCAGCGGGGGATATGTATATCGTTACCAATTTTAATAATCTGAATACAGCATTTCATGTGCAGGGCGTGGAGGGAATCCACCGTGTGTCCTGGGGAGATATTATCGAGCCGGATTCTACGATCAATGCTTCCGGCATGGGAATGGCTACAGGGATTGTAAGGATTGATGACAGACTGATCATTATTTTGGATTTTGAAAAAATTGTTGCAGAGATTAATCCGGAAACCGGACTGAAAATATCTGATGTGGAGCATATGACAGGCAGATCCAGAGTGGATTCTCCGATTTTGATCGCAGAAGATTCTCCGTTACTTGGGAAAATGCTTTTGGACTGCTTAAAAAGAGCCGGTTTTGTCAATATTGACCTTACGAACAACGGTAAGGAATGCTGGGATAAGCTTTCGGCATATCAGGAGCAGGGCATTCTGGATCAGAAGGTAGCCTGTGTGATCACAGATATTGAGATGCCACAGATGGACGGACATCATTTGACAAAGCTGATCAAGAGTGATGAGCAGATGATGCATATTCCGGTCATCATTTTCTCTTCCCTGATCAATGATGAAATGAGAAAAAAGGGAGAGAGTCTTGGGGCAGATATGCAGTTATCCAAGCCGGAGATTGGTCAGTTGGTGGGAGCTATTGACCAGATCCTGCAGATTGAAAATGCAGATGGAACATCTGTCTGATATCATAGAAACAGATATTTAAGGAGATAGAATCTTGAGCGAAGAGGATTTAAAGGATGTGGCAGGAGATGCTGCAGAACAGGAAAAAAGTGAATATGAAAATCTGGCCGATTTTGTGGATCTGGAAGATTTGAGCAGCTTGATGGGAGAGGATGACTTTACTGATTTAGACGATCTGGGGGATATATCAGATCTTGATCTGGATGGAGATGGCATTCTGGAGGATGAGGCCGCACAGATGGAGGAAGGGGAAACGGATTTACCGGAGGAAGAAACAGCCCGGACAGGTGAATCGATGGGTAGTCCGGAGGACGCAGCTGCGCAGCTTCAGATGGACTTGCCGAAGGACGATACAACATCGGAGAGTACAGAAGTTGCATCAATGGATGATGCTCCGGAGAGAGAACCGGATTATTCGGATATGGCATCTCTGGATGATCTGCCGGATCTGAGTGAGATTGAGGATTTGGGAATGTTCTCGGATTCTGAAGAACAATCGAATACTCCGGCAGTTGAAGTACCGGAGAGTACATCTGGAGAGGAATCGTTGGATGATATGGTTGGAGATTTTCTGGATGATCTGGATGCTTCGGCAGGGACGGCCGCACAAGAGGTACAATCGGAGAATGCTGTGGCTGATTCTGTGGGGACAGGAGAAGAAATCGGACAACCGGATCACTCAGAAATATTAAAGGATTCCGAATCGGAACCGGATCAATCCTCTGATATAGAGAATATAGAACCAGAGCCGGTGCAGGAACCTGTTTTGGAAGAAGAACCGGATGAGGAGACCTTTGGTCTGGACGATATCCTGGCATTAGAGCCGGAGGAAGAAGAAAACAACCCGTCAGATGATATGCAGGCACTGCTGGAGGATTTGTCTGAGGAGAATATACCGGTGCCTCCGGAGGATGCGCAGGGGAATGTGGAGAAAAAGCCGGGGTTGTTGAAACGACTTTTTGGCAATATTGTGACGGACGAGATTGCAGAAGCGGAGCTTGCCCAGAGGGAAAAGGACAAAGAAGAGGAAGCGGCAAGACAGGAGGCGGCGGAGGCTGTCAGGGAAGAGAAAAAGGCTGCCGAAGCTGCAAAGGCAGAGGAAAAGGCGGAAGCGAAGAAAGCAAAGGCAGAGGAAAAAGAACTGAAGAAGGCGGCAAAGGCCGAGGAGAAGGCACAGAAAAAGGCCGAGAAGGAAGCAAAAAAAGCGGAGGAAGCTGCCCAGGAGGAGCTGGAGGTAACAGGGAAGCTCAATAAAGTAGGTGTGTCTATTGTTGTAATTCTGGCAGCAATGTTTTTGGCAACAGAGATTTCCGGTACGGAGATATTCAGTTATAAATCTACCATGAAACAGGCGGTCAGTGCCTTTGATGATGGAAGATATACAGATGCTTATCGGGAGATTTTGGGAACAGATCTGAAAAAGAAAGACCAGGAGACCAATGATAAGATCATCACGGTCATGAAGGTGCAGAGATCTCTGAATTCCTATGAGAATTATGATAATATGAAGTATTATCCGGATGCATTGAATGCCCTGCTGGTTGGTCTGAAGAAATATGATGAAAATATTGAAACAGCCAGAAACCTGGAGATCGAAAAGGATGTTGACAACTGTAAAGATAAGATACTGACTCTGCTGGATGAAGAGTATGGTTTATCGGAGGCGCAGGCGAGAGAAATTCTTTCGCTGAAAAAGGATGCGTACACAGACCGCGTAGTAGAGCTGGGACTGCAGAAGCAGAACTCATAAAAAATGAATGTATGAGTTGATACTATAATTGTTATTTCGCGAAAATTATAAAAGACAGGGTATGGAGAAAGAGATTTCTTGATGCCCTGTCTTATTGTTTTATTTATATTTTGTAAGAAGTTTTAATGATTGGCAGCACCCTCATAGACTGCTTCATTGGTCAGTTCAATACCAAGCTTTTTGAAGGTATTAATATCAATCGCTGAAAGAATGGCAGATACATGCAGCTGACAGCCGGATAATTTCGGAAGCTGTTCTAAAGCAAGCTTTGCATTGGGATCAGATACGGCACACATGGAAAGTGCGATCAATACTTCATCGGTGTGAAGACGTGGATTTTTGCTTCCCAGATAGCCGATTTTTAACTGTTGGATCGGTTCAATAAAGGTGCGGGAGATCAGATGTACCTTTTTGTCAATATGTCCTAATACCTTGATGGCATTTAAAAGAACCGCAGATGCCGGTCCCAGAAGATCTAAGGTAGAACCGGTAACGATTGTTCCGTCGGGCAGTTCCAATGCAGCAGCTGCGGAACCGTTTTCCTCTGCCAGATTGTTTGCAACAGGAACAACAGAGC
>JBNMJP010000126.1:0-5750 GCA_050873905.1 Jutongia sp.
GTTACAATAGGACACAGTTCCCTGTCTTTTGTTTGTGACCGGTACAGGATAGAAATGCTTCGGACAGGGGGAAAGGTTAGGTGACAGAATGGCTACATTTCAGGTAGAGTTAAAACGGGTCGTAGATGACAGTTATCCCATTGAGATCGGATTTGATCTGATGGATCATTTGGTAGAGGATATGAAAAACGGACTGCTGGGAGGCAAAAAGAAGCTGGCAGTCATTACAGACAGTGAAGTAGAAAAGCGGTATGCGGAGCCGATCGCACAGAAGCTTGAAGAGGCAGGCTTTACGCTAAATATTTTTACTTTTCCGGCGGGAGAGAAGAGCAAGACACGCCAGACGAAGGAAATGGTTGAGGATGCCATGCTGGCAAAAGAATACCGCAGGGATTGTGGTGTTATCGCTGTGGGAGGCGGTGTGGTGACAGACCTGGCAGGCTTTGTTGCCGGAACCTATGGAAGAGGTGTCCCTTTTGTCAATTATGCCACGACACTTCTGGCAGCAGCAGATGCATCCGTAGGAGGAAAGACAGCAGTAGATACTCCTCTTGCAACAAATCTGATCGGTCTGTTTAATCAGCCACAGAAGGTTTATTTAGATATTGCCACATGGAAGACTTTGCCACAGAGACAGCTTTCCAGTGGTATGGCAGAGACCATCAAGCATGCATGTCTTGCTACAAAGGGAGAGTTTTTTGATTTCCTGGAGCAGCATATGGAGGAGCTTCTGACACTGGATCCGGTGCTTTGTGAGCATATGGCAGAGGAAAACTGCAGCATTAAATATCATGTCGTTATGAAGGATGAGCGGGAGAGCGGCCTGAGAGAAGTCCTGAATCTGGGACACACTGTTGGACGTGCCATAGAAACCGTCAGCGATTACAGACTGCTTCACGGCGAGGCAGTTTCCATTGGACTGGTGGCACAGCTTCATTTGTCCCGTCAGATGGGTTATGTGACGGAGGAACAGGTGGAACGTGTTGTGAAGCTTTTGAAGCGGGCCGGACTTCCGACAGAGATTCCGGAGTATATTGACAGAGAGGCACTTGTCAAGAAACTGTATACGGATAAGAAGGTAAAGAACGGACAGCTTCGTTTCGTACTGCAAAAGGGTATTGGAGATATCGTAGAGTTTCCGGACGGCAGCTTTGCGGCTCCGGTGAGTGAAGAAACTGCCAGAGAGATCATTATGAAGATGGATTGATCAATTATAAATAAACAAACAAGAGGCATTGAAAAAGGAATGGTTTTCAATGCCTCTTGTTTTGCAAAACACAAGTTTTGCGGATGAAAGAATTTCCTGCTGACGAAATTTTCTTTCTTGTTTCCCCTGTATAAAGCTTATAATAGATTTATTCCTGTGTCTGGTTCTGCATGATCTTATGAAATGCAGGAACGATCTGGGCAACCACAACGGCCTTTACCAGATCAAGGATAATAAAGGAGAAGAACCCTGCAACCCATGCAGTTTTCCATGGCATATGGTTCATGAGCTTCAGCCATACCATACCAAATAAATCTACAAATATAACAGATGCCACAGCTACGACTGTGTAACGGATACGATTATATTTTGCTCCACGAAGCAGTGGTAACAGGAGAGCTACGAGGATAAAAGCAATCGTGTATCCGCCGAGAGGTCCCATGAGGTATCCAATGCCGGCATTTCCGCCGATGAATACCGGTACTCCTACAGCACCCAGGAGAAGCCATACAACAGAGATCAGCAGAGACTGCTCCAGTGGAAATACGAGAGCGATCAATGTGATAATGAAATTCAGGAATGTCACATGATATCCTGTAAATGGAAGCGGTACGCTGATGTAGGCAGAGACGCAGAGGATTGCTGCAAACATTGCCATCAGAGCCAGCCGCTGTGTGGTAAATCTTTTGCCGGTAACAGTTGTTGAGTCGTTCATAAGATACCTCTTTTCTTTCGTTTTCTCAAAATCTGAGTATGAAATAATATATAGATTTGATCAGGAAAATTCCTAACCTTCGCAACAAAGTATAACGGAGAAAAAAAGTTCTGTCAACCATAAAATGAAATTGGTTGACGAAAGCGAGAGCTTTGGTTATTGATAAATTCTGTGAAATTAGGGAATGATTTTATTGAAAAGCAAGGTTGACAATATACCCTATGGGGGTATATAATCCATTGCGAAAGGCAGGGATGACATATGGATTCAGAGAAAAAATGCTGTTGCTGTGAGCGCAAAAAACAGCGCCAGGACAAGGAATACAAGGATATGATCAACCGTCTGAGCCGGATCGAGGGACAGGTGCGGGGGATTAAGCGGATGGTGGAGGAGGATGCCTATTGTACCGACATTCTGGTTCAGGTGTCCGCAGTCAATGCCGCTTTAAACAGTTTTAACAAGGTGCTTTTAGCCAATCATATCAAGACATGCGTGCGTCAGGATATTCTGGACGGCAAAGAGGAAACCGTGGATGATCTTGTGGTGACGCTGCAGAAATTAATGAAGTGATGTAAAAGGAAAGGAGCTGAAAATGCAATGGAACAATATATTGTAACCGGGATGAGCTGTGCGGCCTGCAGTGCCAGAGTGGAAAAGGCAGTTTCCGGCGTGGAGGGTGTTACCTCCTGCTCTGTGAGTCTGCTGACAAATTCTATGGGTGTAGAAGGAACCGCATCCCAGTCTGCCATTATTCAGGCGGTGGAGGAAGCCGGCTATGGAGCAAGTCCCAAGGGGGGACAGGAACAGTCGAAGGAGGGAGGCTTTGATTCCCTGCAGGATTCTCTTAAGGACCGGGAGACTCCGGTTCTTCGCAGGAGACTTCTCTCGTCGATCATTTTCCTGCTGCTTCTGATGTATCTGTCCATGGGACATATGATGTGGGGCTGGCCGCTTCCTTCGTTTTTTGAAGGAAACCATGTGGCAATGGGACTGGCACAGCTTCTGCTGACCGTGATCATTATGGTACTGAATCAGAAGTTTTTTATCAGCGGCTTTAAGAGCCTATGGCACCGCGCACCCAATATGGACACGCTGGTTGCGTTAGGTTCTTCTGCGGCATTTGTGTACAGCACATACGCGCTTTTTGCCATGACGGATGCCCAGGTAAAAGGAAATGCCGATGCGGTGATGGGGTATATGCATGAGTTCTATTTTGAGTCTGCTGCAATGATCCTGACGCTGATCACCGTGGGTAAAATGCTGGAAGCATATTCCAAGGGCAAAACGACAGATGCCCTCAAGGGCCTGATGAATCTGGCACCCAAAACAGCTGTGCTGGTGCGTGACGGCGCAGAGGTTGAGGTGCCGGTGGAGCAGGTAAAGAAGGGGGACATTTATGTGGTGCGCCCCGGTGGAAATATTCCGGTGGATGGTGTCGTGCTGGAAGGAAACAGTGCTGTTGACGAGTCGGCGCTGACCGGTGAGAGTATTCCTGTAGATAAGGAACAGGGAGACAGTGTATCGGCGGCTACCATCAACCAGTCCGGTGTGCTTCGCTGTGAGGCAACCAGAGTGGGAGAAGATACCACTTTGTCAAAGATCATCCAGATGGTCAGTGATGCGGCGGCAACAAAGGCGCCGATCGCCAAGATTGCCGATCAGGTTTCCGGTGTTTTTGTGCCGGCGGTTGTTACGATCGCTGTGATCACGATCCTTGTCTGGCTTCTGCTTGGAAAGGATATCGGCTTTGCCCTGGCAAGGGGCATCTCTGTTCTGGTGATCAGCTGCCCTTGCGCTCTGGGGCTTGCGACACCGGTGGCGATCATGGTGGCAAATGGTGTGGGAGCCAGAAACGGTATTCTGTTTAAAACCGCAGTTTCTATGGAAGAAACCGGAAAGACAGCAATCGTGGCACTGGATAAGACTGGAACGATCACCCAGGGCGAGCCGAAGGTTACGGATCTTTTGCCGGCAGAGGGCGTAACGGAAGCGCAGCTTTTGGAGGATGCCTTCCATCTGGAGCAGATGAGTGAGCATCCTTTGGCGAGAGCCGTTCTTGACTATGGAACCCAAAAAGGTGTAAGCTCTAAGGAAGTCAGTGAATTTCAGGCACTTCCGGGAAACGGTCTGTCGGCTGTCTGCGAGGGAGCACATCTTACCGGTGGAAGCGTTGCTTATATCAGCAGCCGCACCGGACTTTCCGGGCAGGTAACCCAGCAGGCACAGGAGCTTGCCGGACAGGGAAAAACGCCTCTCTGCTTCCTGCGGGATGACAGATATATCGGTATGATCGCAGTGGCAGATGTCATTAAGGAGGATAGTCCGCAGGCAGTCCGGGAGCTTCAGAATATGGGCATACATGTGGTAATGCTTACAGGAGACAACCGTAGAACGGCAGAAGCCATTGGCGCACAGGCAGGTGTGGATGAAGTGGTAGCGGATGTACTGCCGGATGGCAAGGAAAATGTGATCCGCGAGCTGCAGAAGTTTGGCAAGGTAGCCATGGTGGGTGATGGTATCAACGATGCCCCGGCACTGACCAGAGCAGATATGGGCATTGCCATTGGCGCAGGTACGGATGTTGCCATTGATGCAGCAGACGTGGTTCTGATGAAGAGCCGTCTCAGTGATGTGCCGGCGGCAATCCGGTTAAGCCGGGCGGCGCTGAGAAATATTCATGAAAATCTTTTCTGGGCATTTATTTATAATGTCATCGGCATTCCGCTGGCAGCAGGCGTCTGGATCCCGCTGTTTGGCTGGAAGTTAAATCCGATGTTCGGAGCGGCAGCCATGAGTCTGTCAAGCTTCTGTGTTGTAACAAATGCCCTGCGGCTGAATCTTTTTAAGCTTCACAATGCCGGCAGGGATCACAAAAGAAAAGATGCGATCGCAGTTAATATTATTTCAGATAGTTTTAATAATAAGAAAGAGGAGGACAATAAAATGACAAAAACAATTCATATTGAGGGAATGATGTGTGGACATTGTGAGGCACATGTAAAGAAGGCTCTGGAGGCTATTGACGGTGTGGCAGAGGCTCAGGCAAGCCACGAGAAAGGTACGGCAGTTGTAACCCTCACAGCGGATGTGGCAGATGATGTGCTGACAAAGGCAGTAGAGGATCAGGACTACAAGGTAGTTTCTGTAGAGTAAGCGGGTAAGCTTTGAGAAAGGATCAAAAGCAGTAAGAAATGAATCTACCGGAGGCTGTCGCAGGTATCTTCTGACAGAAGAGAACCGGTGGATCAGAAAGGATGGCAGGTATGCCGGCAGTATTATTTGAGGGTGGAACATTCCGCCCGGTGTTTAGTTGTGGTGTGATGGATGCTTTGCTGGATGAGGATATTATGTTTCCTTATTGTATCGGGGTGTCCGCAGGAAGTGCCGATGCGGCATCGTATATTTCCAGACAGAGAGGACGCAACATTGAGGTGCTGGAAAAGTACCGCAACGACAAGCGGTATATGGGCAAGAGAAATCTTCTGAAGGAAAGAAGCATGTTTGGAGTGCAGTTTGCGTTTCGTGATATTCCAAACATCCATGTTCCCTTTGACATGGAAACCTTTCAGAAATATGACGGTCAGTTTATTGCGGTTACCACGGACGCACAGACAGGTCATGTACAGTATTTTACCCAGAAGGATATTGACAGGGATTTTGAAGTGTTTCATGGCACATGTGCATTGCCGGGGATCATTCCTCCGGCAGTGATCCGGGGCAGAGAATATTTTGACGGCGGACTTGCCAACCCGGTTCCGATCGATAAGGTATTATCGGACGGCAATGACAAAGTACTGGTGGTGCTTACAAGACCGAAGGGATATATCA
>JBNMJP010000127.1:0-5655 GCA_050873905.1 Jutongia sp.
GCCTATGAGCATGCCTGCCGTCAATGGAACGGAAAGCCTTACTATTCCCTTGACTGCTATTTAAAGCAGCAGTTTGGTCAGAAAATATATAAAGTCGCGATTGATGGCGGTATGACCTGTCCCAACAGAGATGGCACCAAAGGGATCAACGGCTGCAGCTTCTGCAGTGCCGGTGGTTCCGGTGATTTCGCCATTTCCCGTGCTTTGGCAGCGGACAGCGCCGGGATCGTAACGGCACAGCTGGACGAGGGTATCCGCCGACTACAAAACAGCCATAAATATTGTGGTGACAGGTATATCGCCTATTTCCAGTCCTACAGCAACACTTATGCCCCGGTTCCCTATCTGCGATCCATTTATCAGGAAGCGATCGCACATCCACAGACCGCCGCGTTATCCATTGCCACGAGACCGGATTGCTTTTCTCCGGAGATTTACGATCTCCTGAAGGAATGTCAGAGTCAAAAGCCTGTCTGGATCGAGCTTGGACTTCAGACCATGCACGATACCACAGCCCATGTCATTCACAGAGGGTATCCCCTCTCCTGTTTTGAAGCAGCCGTAACGGAGCTTCAACAACGCCATATACCGGTCGTTGTTCATGTGATTCTGGGACTTCCCGGTGAAGATCCTGAACAGATCCTGCAGACGATCCACTACCTGAACCGGATCGGAGTGAACGGCATTAAGCTTCAACTGCTTCATATATTAAAAGGAACTGCTTTGGCTAAGGATTTTGAAAAAGGGCTGCTTACACCATTGACAAAAGAAGAATATATTGCTATTCTACTTGATTGTATCGCCCATCTCTCCCCGGACATTGTCATTCACCGGATCACCGGAGATGGACCAAAGGATTTACTTCTGGCTCCCACCTGGAGTCGGAACAAACGGGAAATATTAAATACCATTTCACATGAAATAAAAAGACAGCATCTCTATCAGGGATGCCGTCTTCAAGAAAAAGGAAATAAAACCTCTGCTTTGCAGAACATTTCCAAAGAAACATAACAAGGAGGGACCATTATGACACCGGAGTCATTGCAGCTGTATAAGCTGATCATCCTATATTTTCTAAATCAGGCCGACCAGCCTATGCCAAATGCTATTCTCTCTGATTTCATTCTGGAAACCGGATATACCGATTATCTCTCCATCCAGCAGACATTATCGGAGCTTACAGAGGATGCCATGATCCTGGTGGATCAGACCCACGAAAAGTCCTACTACACCATCGCCGAGATTGGTAAAGAAACCTTACGTTTCTTTGGCAACCAGCTTCCGACAGACACCTGCCGCGAGATTGACGAATATCTGGAAAAGAACCGCCTTGCCATCGTAGAAACGACTTCGATCAAGACAGATTACACCATGATCCGCCCTAATGAATATCTTGCCACCGGCTGTATCTATGAGCGTGGAAGCAAGCTTCTGGAGGTTTCCCTGAATGTAACCAGTGAGGAGGAAGCCGTGGATGTCTGCCGTCGCTTCAAGGAAAAGAACGAAGATGTCTATGCCCAGCTGCTTTCCATGCTGTGTATGGATTAACTGCTCTTATTTCACAACAACTCTCATAAATTTCTTCTTACCACGCTTTAGTACAACACCTTCTTCCCCAATGCTGTCTTTGGCAACCTGTGCCTTCACATCTGTCACCTTATCTCCATCAATGGAAACACCGCCCTGCTCTACATTTCTCCGTGCCTCACCATTAGAGGATGCAAGGCCTGCCTTTACGAGAAGCTTCAGGATACCAATCTGTCCATCCTCGAAGTCCTCCTCGGAAAGCTCGATCTCCGGCATATTTGCTGTATTTCCGCCACCGGCAAAAAGTGCTCTGGCGCCTTCCTGCGCTTTCCGGGCTTCCTCCTCACCATGTACCAGCTTGGTCAGTTCAAATGCAAGAATTTCCTTTGCCTCATTGAGACGGCTTCCCTCCCAGTGATCCATTTCCTCAATCTGCTCTAACGGCAGGAATGTAAGCATACGCAGGCATTTAAGAACATCTGCATCCGCCACACTTCTCCAGTACTGATAGAAATCAAATGGAGAAGTCTTGTTTGGATCCAGCCAGACAGCACCGGACTGTGTCTTACCCGTCTTCTTTCATTCGGAGTTCAGAAGCAGATTAATGGTCATTGCATAAGCATCCTTGCCAAGCTTACGACGGATCAGCTCTGTACCACCAAGCATGTTGCTCCACTGATCATCTCCACCAAACTGCATATTACAGCCGTATTTCTGGAACAATGCGTAAAAATCGTAGCTCTGCATGATCATGTAGTTAAACTCCAGAAAGCTTAAACCACGCTCCATACGCTGCTTGTAGCACTCTGCCGTAAGCATACGGTTTACAGAGAAATGCGGTCCCACATCACGAAGCAGCTCCACATAATTCAGATCTAAAAGCCAGTCTGCATTATTTACCATCAGTGCTTTTCCCTCAGAGAAATCAATAAAACGGCTCATCTGCTTTTTAAAACAGTCCACATTATGTGCGATCGTCTCCTTTGTCATCATCTGACGCATATCAGTACGGCCGCTTGGATCACCGATCATTGCCGTACCTCCACCGATCAACGCGATCGGTTTATTTCCTGCCATCTGAAGACGTTTCATCAGGCAAAGTGCCATAAAATGTCCCACATGAAGACTATCCGCCGTAGGATCGAAACCAATATAAAATACAGCCTTTCCGTCATTTACCAGCTCTTTGATCTCCTTCTCATCTGTTACCTGGGCGATCAGTCCTCTTGCCACTAACTCGTCATACGTTGTCATGTTCTTTTCCTCGCTTTCTTATTTTCTGATTGAGTATCCTGACTGAAACATTCTGATACGAAAAAACGTCCTTTACCGGCTAAGCCGATAAAGGACGATATCAATCGTGTTACCACCTTTATTCCCTGTCATCTCACGATAACAGGCTCCGTAGGATACTGATATATCCCTGCACAATAACGGAGTGCAACCCCGTCCAGACCTACTAAAACCTTCAGCCGGCTGCTCCAGGATGTATTCCTATCAGGATGCCCCTCACGCCTCTCATCAACCGGCTGCTTTCTGTAGGTTTCCTCTGATACTACTTCTTCCCTTCCATGCATTTCATGTCAAACATCATATCATTGTTTTCAAATATTGTCAAATGACTTTAGTCTAGATCAAATACATAAGTCTTATCCACATGACCACTATAGAAAAGATGCAGATATGTAATCGCAGATTTTCTACGATTTGAAATATCGAAACGGATCCATTTTGTGGAGTCTGCTTCATTGTCTGCTGTATTATTGATCTCTGACTCACTTGTATAGATATAATATTGTGTCTTATCACCTAAGAAGTTATTGTCATTGATCGTAAACATGTGGGTATCCTTGTTTGCCTTAAACTTCCAGACATATGATCCCGTTGCCGTGGTAACCTTACGATAAATTTCATGAATATACCCTGTGTTTTTCTCCTTTGCAGTACCCAGATCATTGACTCCTGCCGTAATTGTTGATACCTTGAAAGAGTTCACATTCTTACTGTCTATCGTGTTCGTGTATGGTGTAAAGAAAATACGGTGTGTCGCTGAATCTGGAATCCAGCTGCGTTTCTCTGCTGCAGTTGCAGCCACATCATGATCACCAACCTTTGATTCATCTCCCTCTATGGTAGAATCATCCAGATCCGTGTCTGTGCCGTTATCTTCATCTGAACCATCATCAAAGTCAATATTTCCAGCCTTATACTTCTCATACTGAGCTTCATCCTTAAAAATACCAATCATAGATATATCAATAGCCCAGTCTTTATAAACCTTAATCCTCAACTTAATGAAATCCAGATCATCCTTCTCGGCCACGCCATATAATTTCTTAAGATCACCAAGGGAAATCTTTGCCACAAGTGCTGATTTATCAAACGGAAGATATGGTGATATGTCTCCTGCCTTCGCCAGAACCTGACTGTTCTTATCCAGGAACTCAAACAACGCATCTCCGTTATTTAATCCATGCCATTGACTAAGCTCTTTGTATTCCACAACAAACAATGCAGAATCATTCCATCCCTTAAATACATCCGAAGATTTATCTTTACCGGTTTCATAGTTTTTCACTCCACCGGAAGCCAGCTGCTTCGGTTTCTTTTCCGGTACCGGTGTCGGTGTGGCAGGTATCGGTGTCGGATCGGTATCATCAATCTTACCGCTTGCTTTTCCGGATCCGTCAACAAGTCTGGCATTCTTCTTATAATCACTGTATTTACTTTCAGCTGCATCAAGAATCCCCTGATAAACCGTCATGTCGGAACCATCATCCGATTTCTTCACTTCATCTGCATTAAAGTATTTATCCGATACTTCATGGATCTCAAAATCTTTGTATCCGGAATCCACTGATATACCGGAATCAATTGTTACCAACGGAGAAACGACACTACCACTTAACGTATTAACAAACAGTTTCATTTCCCAGGAATCTGTTGCTTTCTCCAGATCGATCAAATCATAGATCACATTTTCCACACTGTACAGATAGTAGTTGTTGGATGCGTCTCTTGGAGAAATACCATACTCTGTATCATCCCCCTCGTTATCCGGTCCCAGAGAATACCATACTGCCAGGGAATCATTGTCCATATTTAACTGATAATCCTGTGCAGATACCTTCGCTGCGGTAAATGTCTTGGAAATATTATATGGGTAAGTTGTATAACGTCCTTTGTTATTTCTGCAGACCTGTGTTGTCTTTCCGGCCGAAGAACCATACTCCTTCTTCCAGAAACTGTCATTAAACACCTTCTTCTTACCACTGTTTCCCTGCTCCATTACCTTCGTATAGGTATATTCCATCTTAGACGAATCATTGTAATCCTTCGATGGAGCGGTTGCCTTATCCTTAATATCACCATACAGACCCAGCTGCTGAGTAAAACGGCTCATGTTCAGTATATCCTTCGCGTCAGAGGACTTCGTCTTATTGTCGATTGCCTCTCCGGTAAAGATCACGGCAACCCCGCCTTTTGCTCTGGTCGTCAGGTAACTTTCTGCCTGCTCATACGCTTTGTCTCCAAAAATCTCAGAGCCACAGCTTACAATATAGCAGTTATAATCTTCTCCGGAAGAAGCTGTACCAAGATTACCGGCCGCAATCTCTGAAACAAATTCTGTCAGATTCACTGTCTTCACGGAAACATCATAATCGATCAGATCCTTTGTATACTCTTTAAATGTGCCTCCATCCTGCAACTGCTTTTCCAGATTTACATTTGTATCAAGCTTATCATCCGCTACAATCTGATATGCCTTGATCAGCGTCTTGTTTTCATTTTTCGTGGTATCTGTACTACCATTGTTATCTCTGGAATACCGGGAAGTTCCTGTGACGGACTGGTAATTTTCCTTAGTACTTACATTATACAGGACAAACTTCCAGGTAATGGCACCTGATTTTTTGTTTTTGTTTAAATAAAAACGTCTGTTCTTACTAAAATCATATTTACAACTCTGCTCCCCCGGTATCAGGATGGATGCGCCAGTTTTATCCTTATAGGCTTTACCGGAAGCATCTTTTGCCTCTTCCCCGGAAAATGCATATTTTGAACCGGAATTGTTTGCAAAGGTATCCTTCACAAGTTCATCCTCCGAAATCACACCATCTCCATTCA
>JBNMJP010000128.1:0-5546 GCA_050873905.1 Jutongia sp.
ATTCTGCACTGCTTGATGCCGTCTGTCTGGTATCAAACCGTTTAAAACCATAATTTTCATAAAAAGAAAGTAATTTTTCTTTATTCTCTGCTTCCACAAATGCTACCATACCCCCAACCTGATACTGTAAAATCCGTGTTTGTCTGATTGCTGCTTCGAGTAACTCCTGTCCTGTTATCCTTCCTTTTGCCTTATCATTAAAGTTCTTTCCAAGCTGAGCAATCAGATAGGCTGCTAAATTATAGGTCTGCTCGCTCTTATCTATTTCGCTAAACCTTGCGAGCTTTCTTTTGGCTGTATTACTAAAAGACTCTGCCTTTACAACAAGTGGCTTAATTGTAATGGAAAAATACCCTAGCAGTTCTGCATCTTCTAATGACAATACTAAATATGTAACTGCCTGATGTTTCTTTGCGAAATCAATTGCCTGCTGCTTTAAAAAACGCTCAACATCTGGATTCAGCGGACATGAAAACTCGGAAAGGAGCTGTACTAATTTGTCCTCTCCGAGCCGTTTGTCCTCACTTGCTAAATACTCACGAATGTTCAGCACAATAAAATTATTTGCTGACTGCATCCGTTTTCTTCCTTTTCTCCATGAATTTTATAATATCATCTGCTCCCTGTAAGTAGGTAACATTGATTGGTACACGAGGTGTTCTGTCGTTGGCAGATGCTTCAATCGCATCGGCAAACATCTCCACCTGTTTCTGACCAGATATGATAAAATTCTTCGTGATACTAGAAGTTGCCATATAAACACCTCCTTTATTAGTATGGCTGTTCTTCTGCCTATTACTCAATGTAATTTGCATTCTTTTCTATCTTTATTCTATTATGGAAATGTCCGCTTTGCAACATAAAAATTATGAAATTTATATTACTTCCTCCTTCCCCTTTGCCTTATCCACTGCATCCCTTCCTGCAGGTGTCCCGGACACCCTTGCCTTCATTTCGGAAAGTTTCCCCTTCAATGAAGTCCGTTCTGCTGGTCGGTCTGCAAGTTTTCTCTCCGGCTCTGCTTCCTGCGTTTCCTCATCCATGCCAATCGCATCATTCCCCTTTTCATCCATGTTCAGAAGAGCATTCAGTGCTGTCAAACGATCCAGCTTCTCACTAAGCTCCACTTCCTGCGCAAACGGCTTATTTACCTCCGCTTTCGCTGTTTCAAGCTGATGTTCCACATTGGAAAGTTTTGTCTGTGCTTCCTCAAGCTGTGCCGGCATTGCTTCCAACGCATTGTTGATACGGGTGATATTGCCGAGCGGATCAGTGCCGACTTCCATCGGATGGCTCATGGCACCTTTCACATTCATCACGAACTTATTGTTGAAAGAATCAAAGGTCACATTCAGCTTGAACCCAAGGTATTCCCCCACATCTGCACTGGCATTGATGCCCTTGATTTCCTTGCACATGGCAATGATGGCAGTTCCAGCTTCCTTTTTATCGGTGTATGCCTTTCCCCCGATGGTTATTGCAAACTGTTCCTTATCTAACGGCTTATTCTGTTCATATTTCTGCATATCCGCAGTAAAACCATTGATCCGCTCCTTGAAAATTGCGATCTGTTGTGGGTAATGCTTTGTAATGTTATCCTCCAGACGGTATTTCTGGCTTGTATGATTCGCCTTCATCAGTTTCAGCTTCGACACCTGAATGTCCAGATCCATCTTTTCCTTGATATACGGGTTGCCTGTGGCAAGTGCCTTTACCTCTGCATAGGAAAGTGCCGCTTCGTCCACATCCTCACAGCTTCGGACCGGGGATTTACTGGTCATGATCTGACCAATGAATTTCTGCTTATTCTCTATGAGCTGCCACGAGTAACTGTCAAATGTACCTTCCGTAACATAACGAAATATCTTAACCTTGTCATTCTGATTGCCCTGTCGTAAGATTCGTCCCTCCTGCTGTTCAATGTCAGAAGGACGCCAGGGCACATCCAGATGATGCAGTGCGATAAGCCTGCCCTGCACATTGGTTCCGGCTCCCATTTTTGCTGTGGAACCCAATAAAAAACGAACCTGTCCGCTTCTTACTTTCGCAAACAGCTCCGCTTTTCTCAGTTCCGTATTCGCATCATGGATAAATGCGATTTCGTTTCCGGTACTCCCTTCTCCATGAGTTTGTTCCTGATGTCCTCATACACATTGAATGTGCCATCCCCTTTTGGTGTAGACAGGTCACAGAAAATAAGCTGTGTGGATTTCTGCTCCTTTGTGTCCTTCCAAATTTCAAATGCCTTATCGACACAGGTTGCAGCTTTTGAATTTTCATCATCCGGCAGCATATCATTGATCAGACGCTGGTCAAGTGCCAGCTTTCTTCCATCGTTCGTAATCTTTAACATATTGTCCTCATAAGGCTGTACCAGTCTGTCCCGGACTGCTTCAGCACGTTCCGCAAGTGACGCTACCATGTCTTTCTGAAATTCACTCGGCTTTAATACCACATTTTCATACTCCGCTTCCGGCACTGGAAGTTTCAGCATATCCGGCGTCTGGATGTCGGCACTTTCCTTAAAAAAACTGATCAGCTCCGGTAAATTGAAGAATTTTGCAAATCTCGTCTTTGCCCGGTATCCGGTTCCCTCCGGTGCAAGCTCTATGGCGGTCTGTGTCTCTCCAAAAGATGCCGCCCACGCATCAAAATGTCCCAAACCGAGTTTCTGCAGCGTATCATACTGGAGATAACGCATATTTGTATAAAGCTCCGTCATACTGTTGCTGATCGGTGTTCCGGTTGCAAATGTGACTCCCTTTCCACCTGTGATTTCATCGAGGTACTGGCATTTGGCAAACATATCCGAAGATTTCTGTGCTTCTGTCTGTGCAATGCCCGCCACGTTGCGCATTTTTGTGTATAAAAAAAGATTTTTGTAGCTATGGCTCTCATCCACAAACAGCCTGTCCACGCCTAGCTGCTCAAAGGTAACCACATTGTCCTTGCGTGTCTGGTCATTCAGTTTATCAAGGCGCACCTGCAAGGCTTTTCTTGATTTTTCCATCTGCTTGATAGTATACCGCTCTCCCTTATCAGCCTTAGTCTGCTCGATGGCAAGCTCGATCTCATCAATCTGTCTTTCAATGATTGCGGTCTGCCTTTCAACAGAAAGCGGAATCTTCTCAAACTGACTATGCCCAATGATCACGGCATCATAATCGCCTGTGGCAATACGGGAACAGAACTTCTTCCGGTTGGCTGGCTCAAAATCTTTCTTCGTGGCAGCTAGGATATTTGCTCCGGGATATAACCGCAGGAAGTCACTTGCCCACTGCTCCGTCAGATGGTTCGGCACTACAAAAAGGGATTTCTGGCACAATCCAAGACGTTTGCTCTCCATCGCTGCCGCTGTCATTTCAAAGGTCTTTCCTGCACCCACACAATGGGCAAGCAGCGTATTATTGCCGTAAAGCACATGGGCTACTGCATTTTTCTGATGCGGTTTTAACTCAATATCAGGCGTCATGCCTGGAAACTTCAGATGGGAACCGTCATATTCTCTCGGTCTTGTGGAATTGAAAAGCTCATTGTATTTTGCAACAAGTACCTGCCTGCGCTCCGGATCACGGAACACCCAGTCCTTAAAGGCTTCCCGGATGGCTTCCTGCTTCTGGCTGGCGATCATCGTTTCCTTTTTGTTAAGGACTCTCTTTTCCTTTCCATCTTCCTCAATGGTATCATACACTCTGGTATCTTTCAGATTTAAGGAATCTTCCAGTATCTTATACGCATTTACACGGCTCGTTCCATACGTCATGTTGACAAGGGAATTACCATAATCTGCATTTTTCCCTTTGACGTTCCACTCACCCGTTACATTGGAAAACTGCACACCCATGACATCCCTACGGAATAAATGCTCCGGTGTCTCAAAGGTATCACGCATGAAATCTTCGATGTACTTCGTAGCAATCCATGTGGCACCGATACGCACCTCGATTTCACTGGCATCCAGTTCTTTCGGCTGCACCTGTTGTAATGCCTGCACATTTACCACATACTCAGGATGATTCTCCGCATAAGTAGCTGCAACTTCCAGTTTTTCCCGGACATTACCGCTCAGATACTCGTCTGCGGTTTCCCACGCATCGGTGAGAGGGTTCTGAAAGATCACACCTCGCAGCTCCTCAGTCAAGGTATCTTTATCTTTTCCGGTCAGCTCCTCCATGTAGGTAAGGTCAACCTTTGCTTTTTCCCCAAGGGATACCGCAAGTGCTTCACTGGCTGTGTCCACGCTGGTCACAACCTCAGCTTTCTTAATGGTGCGCTTCGTGAACATATCTGCTTTTCCTTTGAAATTGCCCTCATCATCGAGCTTTTCCAAAGAGCACAGCAGGCAGTAACTAGAATCCTGACTAAATGCCCTCTTATTGGTCTGCGAATTGATCAGACCATATTTCTTTGAGAAAGCGTCATACAGGCTGTTAAGTTCTGCCTGTTTTTCTTTGATTGCCGTATCCCCATAGTCATTGAGCTGCATATCTATCAGTTCCTGCGTACAGTTGCGGATTGCCACCATGCCCCTGATACGTTCCTTTACCGTGTCTGACACTTCCACTGGTTTCATGACGGAATTTTCACGGTAATACACTTCCTTCTCTGCTACCGTATAACTGAAATTTTTCACATTCGGATCAGCAGGAATATTCTGCCTGCCCAGCTCATCCTCCAGCTCCTCATCCAGTTCCATCGTATCAATCTGCCCGGTAATGCGCCCAACCGCCTCTTTTAGCTGTTCCTCAAAAGGTCGGCTCTCATCCGGCTTGCAGGTGCTTTCCATGCCATACGGACCGGATACCATTTCCATCTTTCCTACGATCTGCTCCGGATGTTCTGCAAAATAGGAGTTCATGGTAATCCCGTCATCATTTTCCGATAAATGCACCCAGTCCGGCTCCCGTTCCACCATGCGGTCACGCTTCTGGAAAAATAAAATATCCGAAGTAACTTCTGTCCCCGCATTTGCCTTGAATGCTGTGTTTGGAAGCCTTACCGCTCCAAGCAGGTCTACCCGCTGTGCAAGATAGCGTCTTACCTCCGGACTTGCCTTGTCCATCGTTCCCTTGCTTGTAATAAATGCCACCACTCCACCGGGACGTACTTTGTCCAAAGTCTTTGCAAAGAAATAATCGTGGATCAGGAAATTATTTTTATCGTATGCCCGGTCTGCCACCTTGTACTGTCCGAAAGGCACGTTACCAATGGCAATATCAAAGAAATCATTCGGATAGTCGGTCTTTTCAAAGCCTTTGATCTGCACATCTGCCTGCGGATAAAGCTGTTTGGCTATACGTCCGGTGATACTGTCAAGCTCCACCCCATACAGCCTGCTCTCTTTCATGGAATCCGGCATCATACCGAAAAAGTTGCCGATGCCCATGGAAGGCTCCAGTACATTTCCTTTGGAAAATCCAATTTTCTCCAATGTTTCGTACATCTGGCGAATAATAACCGGACTTGTATAATGGGCATTCAAGGTACTCTCCCTTGCCATGCGGTACTCCTCCGGCGATAACAGTTCCTTTAACTGCTGATATTCC